>JBQCFA010000156.1:0-5374 GCA_051959695.1 Rhizobiaceae bacterium | reverse complement strand
CGCTGCGGCGCATTCATCAGGATGACGTGCCGCTCAACGTCGATCGACAGCGTCTCGTAAGCCCGGGTCGAGGCGTCGCCGAGCAGGAAGGCGCGATGACCGCCGGCCCAGTCCGTGCCCTCGACAAAATCTCTGATGGCGAAGGAACGTTCCAGCCGCGCCAACGCCTCGGGCGGAGCGGCGATGCTTGCGATCCTTCCGGCACCTTCTTCTTCCAGCCGGATGCGGATGACGTCGTCGCTGATCAGATCGCCGGCGCGCTCCGGCCACTCGACAAGGAGGACGCCTTCTTCCCGCGCCTCGTCGAAACCAAGTTCCAGCAGTTCCATCGGATCGGAAACCCGGTAGAGATCGAAGTGCCTTACCGGAACGCGGCCGTCATAAGATTGAACCAGAGTAAAGGTCGGGCTCGGCACATCCAGCGACGGATCGGCCGCCAGCGCGCGTATGATGGCGCGGGCGAGCGTCGTCTTGCCAACGCCGAGGTCGCCTTCCAGCGCCAGCACGTCGCCGGGCTTTAGCACCGCGGCGATATCCTCGCCCAATAGGATGGTCCGCCGTTCTCCGGCAAGTCGCCTTTGCAGGATCTGTCCGTTCATCCGGCGAACTTACTCCGCCGCCGTGCGAAAGCTTTCGGGCACGAGCGGAAAGCGGCAAGTGACGGTCGTCCCGCGCCCCGGACGGGAATCGATTTCGACCGTCCCGTGGTGGAGTTCGACGAAGCTCTTCACGATGGAAAGACCGAGCCCCGCCCCGCGCCTGCGCCCGCCGTTCGGGCGCGGCTCGAAGCGGCGGAAGACGCTGTCGACGATGTCGGGAGCGATGCCCGGACCGTCGTCATGCACGGAGAAGATGACGGCATTGTCCTGCTTGCGGCAAGAAAGCTCGATGGCGCTCTTCTCCGGCGCGTAGTTGGCCGCATTGGCAAGCAGGTTGAACAGGATCTGGCGGACGCGGCTGCCGTCGGCATGGAAGCTTGAAGGCGCGCCGCTCATGTCGATCCTGAGATCGATGCCGTGTTCGCGCAGGCGCTCGCGGATCAGTTCCGCCGCGTCCTCGACGACCCGCCTTACCGGGACTTCGGAAATGTCGAGCTCCATGATGCCGGCATCGACCGTCGCCAGGTCCAGGATGTCGTTGACGATCGTCAGCAGGACCGAAGAGGAGGAAGAGATATGGTCGACATAGTCGCGCTGGCGAGGGTTCAGCGGACCGGTGGAGCCCTGGGCCAGCAGTTCCGTAAAGCCGATGATGTTGGTCAGCGGCGAACGCAGCTCATAGTTCACGTGCTGGACGAAATCGTTCTTCAGCTGGTCGGCCTTCTGAAGCGCCTCGTTTTTTTCCTTCAGGGCGCGCTCGACATGCACGGTATCGGTGACATCGACGAAAGTCATCATGACCTGCCCGTTGGGCAAATGAATGACGGCGTAGCTCAGTATGGTTCCATTGCGCAGCTCGGCCTGGCCGTGCTGGTCGCGCCTTTCGTCATCGAAGCCAGTCGTCAGCGCGACGAAGTCGCCCCAGGGGCTCGCATCCGCCGTCTCGTCGGCGCGGGCACGAATCTCGGAGATATGCGTCTTCTGGTTGACGAAATCCTCGGGCAGGTCCCACAGCCGCGCGAATGCCGGATTGGAAAGCCGCACCCTGCCGTCCGGGCCGAAGACGGCCACACCCTCGGCCAGATTGTCGAGCGTCTCGCCCTGGACGCGGATGGCCGTGTTGTACCGGCTTTCGAGGTCCATGCGCTCCGTCAGATTCTCGAAGATCCAGGTGACGCCCCCCTTGGGCTGGGGATTGGCGACCACGCGTATGGTGCGGCCGTCGGGCAGATGCCACCAATGCTCGGAGGATTCGACCGAGCGATAGGCGCCAAGAATGGCTTCCTTCCAGCGTCGCCATTCCGGCTGTTCGGCCAGCTTCCCTTCCGCGCGCAGTCGGTCAAGCAGGAAGGCGTTGTCGGGAGCGCTGTTCAGGAACGCGGCGTCGAGGCCCCACAGCTTCTGGAACGCCTGGTTGAAGAAACGCAACTTCTCCTTGGCGTCGAAGATGGCGACGGCCGTGGTCAGCTGGTCGAGGGTGTCGGAGTGGCCGCGCAAGGTGTGCTCATATTCGGCGCGCACGGCCTCGATCTCGCTGCGATCGGCCGCAAGGCCCGCCGACCCGCATTTCCCGGCATATTCGGTCACCGCGAAGAGTCTGCGGTCGCCGCGGACGACGGCCGAAAGCGTCTGCGAGAACACCGGATTGGCTACATGGCTGAGATGCATGGCCTCGCGGGCCTGCGTACCGAGCATCTCACGGTCCTCTCGTATGGCCGCAGCCGGGTCCACTGCCTCGACGGCTTCGGCATAGGCCCGGTTGACCCATTTCATCTTGCCGTTCTCGGCGCGCAGCCAGAGCGGCATCGGCAGCGCCTCGGCCAAGCCCATGAAGGTCTCGTGATCGGCCAGCAGTTGCTGATGCTCCAGCTTTAGCCGCGCGTGCTCCGCCTGAGCTTGCGAAAGCGAGAGAAAACGGACGATGATCTGGCTGCCGGGCCGTCGGCCGTGAACCTCCAGCAGCGCCCCGCCCTGCGTCTCCACCACCAGATCGAAAGGGACCGATCCGTCGCGCAAGCCCGCGATCGCATTCTCGAGCCGCGTGGCCGAGCGCGGGGCGAGCCACCGGCCGAAGGCGAGGAAGGCGCTGCGTTCCTCGGGCGCGCCGGAACTGCCAGGCAGCGCACCGATCAGATCCGGCTTCTTCGCGGCGGCGGTCCAGACAACGATGCGCTGATCCTTCAGGTTGAGCAGCGCCTCGCTCCTTTGAAGCGAGGTGTTCAGTTCAGCGATCTTGCCGCGCAGGGCCTGGTTGTCGCCGGCGACGCGCCCGCGTTCGCGGATCAGCCAGATAGCTGACAGGAAGGCGGAGCCCATGATGCCCGCGACGACGGCGAACTGGATGACGTCGACCGTGGTGGTCGGCATCGCAAGCATGGAACCTCCATCCTGCGACTGCGCCAGCGCGTCGCCGACAGTGCCTGCGAGCATCGAAACCAACGCCGCGCCGAACGACATGGCTGGAAGCGGCCGAAAAGGCCAAGGGGACGAGGTCGCCGCCTCGGAATCGCTCCGGCCGCCGTCGCCGGCCTTTCCCGCCCCGGGCGGGCATTCCCCTGGCATGCCTTGTTCCTCTCCGCCGCCTGATCCCAAGACCGCCCGCGCACGCGCGCCCATTCCCCGTAAAGGGCGCATCGCGAATCAGTCGAGAATAGCCCCGAGGCGAATCGGCGTGAAGAAGGGGTGGCGACAAAAATGATGCCGGGCAAAATGTCAATCACCCGGCATCAACATGTAGTAGTTTTCCAGTCCTGAATCAGTACCTGTAGTGTTCAGGCTTGAACGGACCCTTGGAAGTTACGCCGATATAGGCCGCCTGCTCGGAGGAAAGTTCGGAAAGATGCGCGCCGAGCTTGCCGAGATGCAGGCGAGCGACCTTCTCATCCAGATGCTTGGGCAGGACGTAGACCTCGTTCTTGTAGGTGCCGGCTTTCGTCCAGAGTTCAATTTGGGCAAGCACCTGATTGGTAAAGGAAGCGGACATGACGAAGCTCGGATGACCCGTGGCATTGCCAAGATTGAGAAGGCGCCCTTCCGACAGCAGGATCATGCGCTTGCCGTCGGCGAATTCGATCATGTCGACCTGGGGCTTGACATTGACCCATTTCAGGTTGCGCAGGGCGGCGACCTGAATCTCGTTGTCGAAATGGCCGATATTGCCGACGATGACCATGTCCTTCATCGACCGCATGTGGTCGAGGGTGACCACGTCCCGGTTGCCGGTGGCACTGACGACGATGTCCGCCGTGGGCGCGGCTTCTTCCAGCGTCACCACCTCGAACCCGTCCATCGCCGCCTGCAACGCGCAAATGGGATCGACCTCGGTCACCTTGACGCGGGCGCCCGCGCCGCGCAGCGAGGCGGCCGATCCCTTGCCGACGTCGCCATAGCCGCAGACGACGGCCACCTTCCCGGCCATCATAACGTCGGTGGCGCGGCGGATGCCGTCGACCAGCGACTCCTTGCAGCCGTATTTGTTGTCGAATTTCGACTTGGTGACGCTGTCGTTGACGTTGATGGCGGGGAAGGCGAGCAGGCCGCGCTTCTGTAGCTGGTAGAGCCGGTTGACGCCCGTGGTGGTCTCCTCGGTAACGCCACGGATGGCGTCGCGGGTCTTCGTGAAGAAGCCCGGCGTCTCCGCCATGCGCTTCTTGATCTGGGCGAAGAACACTTCCTCTTCCTCGCTGCCGGGCTTCGACAGCACGTCTTCTCCGGCCTCGGCCCGGGATCCGACCAGGACGTACATGGTGGCGTCGCCGCCGTCGTCGAGGATCATGTTGGTCGCCTGGCCGTCCGGCCACTGAAAGATGCGATCGGTGTAGGACCAGTATTCCTCCAGCGTCTCGCCCTTGACGGCGAAAACCGGCGTGCCGCTCTCCGCAATGGCGGCGGCGGCGTGATCCTGTGTCGAGAAGATGTTGCAGGAGGCCCAGCGAACGTCGGCGCCGAGCGCCTTCAGCGTCTCGATCAGCACGGCGGTCTGGATCGTCATGTGCAGCGAGCCCGATATGCGGGCGCCCTTCAGCGGCTTCGCCTCGCCGAATTCCTCGCGGCAGGCCATCAGGCCCGGCATCTCGGTTTCGGCGATCTCGATCTCCTTGCGGCCCCAATCGGCAAGGCCGATATCCCTGACGACATAATCCTTGGCGCGCGCCATGCTGAAAACTCCTGTCAAAGCGAAAAACGCCGGCCGGACGGCGGGCGTCATATTGCCGGCCTGACTATCAGATCGGCTGCATAGCGACAATAGGACATAAGGAAATCTTTATCTCTGTATGTCGCGGTATGGACTACCCAAAAAGCGGCAGGCCAGCGAAACCGGCGTCCGGAGAGCCCCCGAGCGGATCGCGATCGGAGGGCGAGCACCGGGGTGCAGCCGGGCTCGTCTGCGGGCCGACCTTACGGCTTTTCAGATTTCCTCGCCGAAGCGGCTGCCGATCAGTTCCGCCAGGGCATCCATGACGGCGGCGGCGTCGCGACCGCTGGCGGTGACGCGGATGCAGCAGCCGGGACTTGCCGCCAGCATCATGAGCCCCATGATCGAGGTGCCGCCGACGCTGTTTCCGTCCTTCTCGACCGTCACGTCGGCGTTGTAGCCGCTGACCAGTTGAACGAATTTGGCGGAGGCGCGCGCATGCAAGCCACGCTGGTTCACGATCGGGAATTCGCGGGTGATCGCGCCGTCCTCGACATCGCCTGGCCGCTCCGTCATTTTCCGCTCAGGAACCTGCTGGCGACGTTGATGTACTTGCGGCCGGCGGCCTGCGCCTCCTCCA
>JBQCFA010000155.1:0-6781 GCA_051959695.1 Rhizobiaceae bacterium | reverse complement strand
CCGAAGCCAAAGGTCAGCGTGATCATGCGTGGCACGTTGATTCCGAAGGCCTGTACCAGTTCCGGGTTCTCGACGCCGGCACGCAGCGTCGCCCCCAGCCGAGTCCGCTCGAGAACGTACCAGGTGAGGAAGCAGACCGCGATGGAGAACACGATGGCGAAGAGCCGGTATTTCGGAAACACCATGAAGCCGAGATGCACCACGCCACGCAGCGACGCGGGCTGCGCCGGATAGGGCGTGCCGGCGCTGTTGAAATAGTTGGAGAAGAGACCCTGCAGCACCAGCGCGATGCCGAATGTCAGGAGCAACCCGTAGATCGGGTCGAACTTGTAGAGCCAGCGCAGCATGGTCCGCTCGATCAGCATGCCGAAGCAACCGACGACGATCGGGGCGATGACGAGCGCCGGCCAGAAGCCGAGATGCAGCCAGCTCAGTCCGACCCAGGAGCCAAGATAGGAAGACAGGATCAGCGCCACGAAGGCGCCGAGCATGTAAAGCGCGCCATGGGCGAAATTGACGATGTTGAGCATGCCGAAGATGACGGCGAGCCCGAGGCTGAGCATGGCATAGAAGACGCCGTTGTTGAGGCCGAGCATGCCCTGGGCTAGGATAAGCCGCATCATCACATCCATGGCCCTGCCCTCCCGGCGGCTTCCGCCGCCCTTCGTCCGCTGTCCATCCCCGTACGCTCTTTCGTGATCCGCTTCCTCATACGCTGAGATAGCGGTTCAGCCGCTCCATGCTGTTTGCCAGATCCACGTCGTCGATGCGGTCGACGACCTTGCCGTGCTCAATGACGTAGTGCCGGTCGGCGAGCCGCGAGGCGAAACGGAAATTCTGCTCGACCAGGATGATGGTGAAGCCGCGCCGCTTGAGGTCGCCGATCATCCGCCCGAGCGTCTTGACGATCACCGGCGCAAGGCCCTCGGTGATCTCGTCGAGAAGGAGAAGCCGTGCGCCCGTGCGCAGGATGCGCGCAATCGCCAGCATCTGCTGTTCGCCGCCGGAAATGCGCATGCCCGTGCGGCGGCGCACCTCCTCCAGGTTGGGGAACATCCGGTAAATTTCCTCGACGCTCATGCCGCCCTGGGCGAGCGTCGGCGGCAGCATCAGATTTTCCTCGACGCTGAGCGAAGCGAAGATACCACGCTCCTCCGGGCAGTAGCCGAGCAGTCCCAGATGGGCGATGCGGTGGGTCGGCATGTCGATGATCTCGCGCCCGCCCACCTTGACCGATCCGCTGCGCCGGTCGACCAGCCCGAGCATGGCGCGCAATGTCGTCGTCCGACCCGCGCCGTTGCGGCCGAGCAGTGTCACCACCTCGCCTTCGCGAAGATCGAAGTCGATGCCGTGGAGAACATGGGACTCGCCGTAGAAGGCATTCAGCCCGCGCACGCTGAGAAGCGGCTCGCCCGTCATGGTGGTGGTGGCGGATGCCGGCTCAGCCATCGCTCTCCTCCACGCTGATGCCCATATACGCTTCCATCACCTGCGGATCGCGCGACACTTCCTCGTAAGGGCCTTCCGCCAGGATCCGCCCGCGGTTGAGCACAGTGATCGTGTCAGCCAGCCGCGACACCACGCCGAGATTGTGCTCGACCATCAGGATCGTTCGGCCGGACGAAACTTCCTTGATGAGGTCCGTGACCCGTCCGACATCCTCCACCCCCATGCCCTGCGTCGGTTCGTCGAGCAGCATCAGCGCCGGGTCGAGAGCCAGCGTCGTGGCGATCTCGAGTGCCCGCTTGCGCCCATAGGACAGAAGCACGGCTGGCTGGTCGGCGAAATCGGCAAGTCCGACGGAAGCAAGCTTGTCCATGGCCTCCTGATGCAATTGATCCAGCACGCGCTTGGAGCGCCAGAACTGATAGGAGATGCCGAGCCGCCGCTGTAGCGCCACGCGGACGTTCTCCAGCGCGGTGAGATGCGGGAACACCGCCGATATCTGGAAGGAACGGATGATACCCAGATTGGCGACATCGGCAGGCTTGTGGCTGGTGATGTCGCGACCCTCGAAGACGATGGCGCCGCTTGTCGGGGGCAGAAACTTTGTCAGCAGATTGAATACCGTGGTCTTGCCGGCGCCGTTCGGTCCGATCAGCGCGTGGATTGCGCCGCGACGGATCGACAGGTCGACGCCGCGCACAGCCGCAAAGCCACCGAATTCCTTGGTCAGGTTCCGCGCTTCAAGGATGAGATCGCTCATCTCACCGTCCCGCTTGGCAGACAAGCCAACGCTGTGCGGGGGCCGGCCTTTGCGGCCAACCCCCATGACGCAACACTCACGCCCGCCGGCGCAATGTCACTTGCCGTCAAGCGCGCAGCCCGAATCGGCCTCGGCGACATAGGCGTCCTTGCCCGGGATGGTCCCCGTGACCTTCGCCACGTCCCACTTGCTCTCTCCGCCCTGCTTCACCGTCAGGAGATACATATCGTGGATGAGCAGGCCGTCCTTGCGGATTTGGCCGCCCTTGGCGAAGAAATCGTCGATCTTCATCTTGCCGAGTTGTTCGCGCACCGCGTCGGCATCGTCCGTACCGGCCGCCTTGATAGCGTTCAGATAGGCGATGGTCAGCGAATAATCGGCGGCGCGGACGAAGGTCGGGGCGGCGTTGTCGGATACCTCTGCAAACCGCTTCGCCCATTCCTTGGATTTGTCGTCGGTGTTCCAGTACCAGCCGGTGGTAAAGCTCAGCCCCTTGGCGACGTCGGTGCCGATGCTCTGGACGTCGGAGATCGTCACCAGCAGTCCCGCCAGTTGCTGGCCGGCGTCGGTGATTCCGAACTCATGCGCCTGCTTGATCGAGTTCACGGTATCGCCACCGGCATTGGCGAGGCCGATCACCTTGGCGCCGGAATTCTGCGCCTGCAGCAGATAGGAGGAGAAATCCTGCGTGGCGATCGGCACCATTGAATTGCCGACTACCTTGCCGCCGTTCTTCTCCACGATCTCGGAAGTATCGTGCATCAGCGCGTGGCCGAAAGCATAGTCGGCGGTGAGGAAATACCAGCTATTGCCGCCATTCTTGACGACAGCCGTGCCTGTGCCTACGGCGAGCGCATGGGTGTCGTATCCGTAGTGTATGCCGTATTTGGTGCAGGCCTTGCCGGTAAGATCCGAACTCGCCGCGCCGGTCGCCATGGTGATGGTATGCTTGTCCGAAGCGACCTTCTGCACCGCCAGCGCCACGGCCGAGTTGGTCAGGTCGGTGATCATGTCGACCTTCTGCTCGTCGATCCACTGGCGTGCCGTCGCGGACGCGATGTCCGCCTTGTTTTGATGATCGGCGGAGATCACCTCGATTGGCTTGCCGAGAACGGTCCCGCCGAAATCCTTCACCGCCATCTTGACGGCGGCAATGGCGCCTTCGCCGCTGAAGCTGGATTTGTAGACGCCGGACATGTCCCCCAGCACACCGATCTTCACCACGCCGTCCGAAATCCCATCGGCCGAAGCCGCGCCGACGCCGAGCAGAAGTGCCGCGGCGCAGACGCCGGCAAGTTGGATGCATTTCATGATTTCTTCTCCCTTTAGGCCGTCTTCTGTTCTGATGTCCGGCACGACCGGGCCGGTAAAATGAGGTGGCCGGCAATGTAACATGCGGTCCGGCTCCGGCAAGGCAGCGTATCTCTTTCAGCGAGGGCATGCGACGAATTGCTTAGGAGGTGAGGCACTTGTCGGCGCCGGGCCGCCGTTAACCGGGTTAACGGCAAACACAGTGAAGGCTTAACGGATTCCCCTCATGCTTCAGGCGGGCGGCTGGGCATCGAGAGTGTGATGGAAGACCCCCGCAGAACACGCCGATGGCGCAACGTCCTCATCCTCCAGGCGAGCATTGCCGCCTTGTTCCTGCCGCTCGTCGTCGGTCTTGCGGTCGTGTTTCTTCTCGCGGGGCATGACGAACGCCCGATCCGGATTGTCGACAGGACGCCAACAAGCTCCACGAGGTGAAGCGCCGGCCGCTACCCGACCGCCACGGGCCGCAGCCAGCCCACTGTGCTTCACGATTCAAAGCCCCGCCGGTTCGCCGGCAGGGCTTTGCGTTTCGCTGTCTTCTGAAATTAATGGCAGACGCGCTTCGTCTTCGTAACGGTCTTGCCGTCCTCGTATTTCTTCACGGTCTTGGTGACGCAGTCGCTGTCATCGTTCCGCACTACCCGGTGATCCCAGTCGTGATGCACGCGGACCACCACCCCGGCCCGCGGGCCATCGTCGTGATCGTGTCCAGTGCTGATGACAAGCGAGTCAGCCTTGGAAGGCAGAATGGCAGCTGGGGTTGCGGCGACAGCGAGAGCCACCGCTATGAGAAGGCTCTTCATCATCTTTCTCCGATTGCTGCGATGTCTTTAAACGCGGCTGCCCCTTGGCGCGTTCCGCTCGCACGATCACGCGTCCTGTCGGGATGAAATGGGCGCGGCGAGAGGATTGGCGCAGGCGCCATCGCTCCGGGTGATTCATCGGTTGAGCTGGCGTACGGGCTGAACGATCGAAAAAGGCTGGTACGGTTGGCTGGGATCGAACCAGCGACCTCCGGATCCACAATCCGGCGCTCTAACCAGCTGAGCTACAACCGCATGCCAAGTTCGCGAGCCCTCGGCGGAGGTGCGAAGCCGATGCCCGCGTCAATAAGAGCAAACCTGACCTTTTTCAAGACCAATTGCCGCCGCATCGTGGCTTCCCTGCCAGCCCTCGCCGCCAAAGAAAAAGGCCGGGGGAGGGCCGGCCTTCACTTGCAGCCTCCTGGCTGCCGCTCCGCCCAGCCAACACGCCAAGACGGAGGAATGCAAACTGACGCGTCAGGCGACCTTCAGTTCCCCGAAGGACTTCTCGAACACGGCCTTGACCGGCTTCACGACCTCTTCGGCGGCCTTGGCCGAAGCTGACTGGAACTCCTTGGTCTGGTTGACCGCGAGTTCCACGCGCTTGCGCAGATAGGAAGTCTGCAGTTCGAAGAGTTCCGAAATCGAGGCGGCACCGACCAGCGCCTCGAAATGGGCGAAATCGGCTTCGGCATTGGCGCGCATCGCAGCGATCGTCTTCAGCGACAGGTCGCCACCGGCCGACTTGGCTGTCTCGAAGCTGGTCTCCAGCGCCTTCTGGGCGTTCTCGGCGCCGCTCTTGAACTTCGCATAGGCTTCCTTCGACTGCTCGACGCCCTTCTCGGTGAAGGCGCGGAACTGGTCGCTCGCCTTGTTCGCGTCGAAGCTCGGGAATTCGATGGTCTCGCTTGCTTTCTCGGTCCTGGCCATGAAAATCGTCCTTTCGTTTTGCTCTCGCCTGGTCTGGCTGATCCTGCGCCGGGGCGGTCGATCCAATCGACCCTCTGGGACGGCATCGGAGGCCGGCGCTCGCTCCTGGCCAGTATATAGACAGGGATTTTGTGCAATGCAACATTTTTTTCGCAATGCAGCATTCCGGCCCGTTAACTACTCGGCCGAAAAAGGATTTTGATGGCCGCGCCTCTTTGTGGACGCGGTTGCGCGTTCCACATATTAACGGAATATTAGCCAAACCGCGGGAGCAAAACCGGGTCAGCTTATGGGATCGAGCCAGTACTCCTTCATGGACATCGTGGTTCTGGACGAGGTCCGGACGCGCTTTGCCTGCGGCGACGCGCTCGTCATCCTCTCCCTTGATCTCAATGAAGTGCTGTGGGCGAATGGCCCGGGCGCGCGGCTCCTCGGCTTCGCGGACATCGGCTAGGTCATCGGCGCGGAGCCGAAGCTCGGCTTGGCGGCCGAACGGCAGATCGCCTCGACTCCCGGCTTTCCCGATATCGGCCGCGACCGGCAGATCGCCGTTCGAGTAACCAACGGCTTCGCAAGCCGCGTCGTCAATCTGCTCGCCTCATGCATAGTCATGCCCGACGGCGACAAGGCTGTCCTGCTCGCCGCGCCCGCCGGTGAAGCGGCGGGCGCGCCGGCCAGGGCTGAGCGGGCGATCGGCGGGTTCGGGGAGGAGGGCCGGTACATCGCGCTTCTCGACGGCGAGGGCAAGGTGCTCGCCGCATCACCCGAATTCGGCTCGCTTGCTATCGGAGAGGACAATCTGCTCGGTCTCATCAGTGAGGCGCGCGGTCCCGAGCGGCTCGCGAAGAAACGCATCCCCGTACGCGGCCTGCGCATGCCCGCCGGACTGGCGCGGCTGATCGATGAGCCGGCGACGCACCTCATCGTCGTGGTCGACGACGGTGAAGCGGCAGAGAGCGCCGAATTTGCTGCAGCCACCTCCGCTCCCGAACCGGTATCTCCAGCGCTTCAGGATGCGTCGGCCACGGCGAAAGGCGACGACAGCGCAGCCGACCTGAACGCTCCGTCCGATATCGAGGCAACCATCGCCGCCAGTGCCGGGGGTGAGCGTTCGCATGGTTCCGTTGATCGCTGGTATTTCCATCACGAGGAGGGAGCGCGGTCGGCGGCGAATACGCCTCCACCCCATGGGCAGGACAATGAGCCTCCCGCGATTTCCGCCCCCCCTGCCCCGGCACCGCGCCAGCTGGAATTCAGCACCGCGCCGGTGAAGTTCGTTTGGCGGACAGGCTCCGATGGCCGCTTCACCTCGATCTCGGAGGAATTCTCGGCCGCGCTCGGAGAGGCTTCGGCCGACGTCGTGGGGCGGTCGTTCCGGGAGGTCGCCGAAGCGTTCGGCTTCGATGCCGACGGCGAGATCGCCGCCCTGCTCGCACGCCGCGACACCTGGTCGGGCCGGTCCGTACTGTGGCCGATCGCAGGGACCGACAGGCGGGTCCCGGTGGACCTTGCGGCTCTGCCGGTCTACGGG
>JBQCFA010000154.1:0-2250 GCA_051959695.1 Rhizobiaceae bacterium | reverse complement strand
CTTGTAGGCGTTGACGATGCCTTCGGCTCCGGAGATGTAGCCGCCCGTCGGAAAATCCGGGCCGGGCACGATCTTCATCACTTCCTTGAGCGTGGCTTCTGGCTTATCGATCAACAGCACCGCGGCATCAATGATCTCGCCCAGGTTGTGCGGCGGGATGTTCGTGGCCATGCCGACGGCGATGCCGCCCGAACCATTGACGAGAAGATTGGGAAACCGCGCGGGCAGAACCTTCGGCTCCTGCGCCGCGGCGTCGTAGGTGTCCTGGAAATCGACCGTTTCCTTGTCGATGTCCTCGAGCAGTTCATGCGCGACCTTGGTCAGCCGCGACTCGGTGTAGCGCATCGCCGCCGGCGGATCGCCGTCGATCGAGCCGAAATTGCCCTGCCCGTCGATGAGCGGCACACGCATCGACCAGTCCTGCGCCATGCGGACCAGCGCGTCATAGATGGAGGCATCACCGTGTGGGTGGTACTTACCCATCACGTCGGCGACGGGACGCGCCGATTTCACATATTTGCGGTTCCAGTGGTAACCGCTCTCGTGGGATGCGTAGAGGATGCGGCGATGCACCGGCTTCAATCCGTCGCGAACGTCGGGAAGCGCCCGGCTCACGATCACGCTCATGGCGTAGTCGAGATAGGAACGCTGCATTTCCTCGATGATGGAAACCGGCTCTATGTCCGATGGCCCGGCCGGGCCAGTGGGTGTCGTCTGGTCGGTCAAAACGGATCACGATCCTGTTTGGGAATCACGTGTTCCTTATATAGGAAATGCCGGTCGGATTCCAATGCCTACGGCGGTTTGACAGTGTTAATTTCGGACGACATATCAAATAGATAGCGGAAAATTTGGCAGAAGGCTGCAAGGAGTCGCAAGCAGCCGGTCGGCAATCATGAGAAAAGCCCGGAATCACCCTCTCCATATCGTCGACTCGGCGGGCGCGGCGACCCGCCTTGACAATTGTCGCAAGGTGCGGCGCCTATGCGCGGTGGCATCTCGCCAAGATCCCGCGCGGGTGGCAGGAGACGGAAATGTTCGATCATATCTCCATCGGCATACGCGACATCGCGCGCTCGAAGCGCTTCTACGACTCGGCGCTGGGGCCGCTTGGCTATCGCGTGCTCCGTGAAAGCGAAGGTTCGCTCGGCTACGGCGTCGGCAAGGTCAGCCTCTGGCTGCTCAAGACCGAAAGCCCGGTTCCAGCCGATCCCAAATCCGGCCTTCACTTCGCCTTCAGGGCGCCGAATGTCCGCAGCGTCGGCGAATTCTATATCGCCGCGCTGGAATCGGGCGGCTCTGACAATGGCGCGCCAGGCGAACGGCTCGAATATGCGCCGGGCTACTATGCCGCCTATGTACTCGATCCGGACGGCTACCGCCTCGAGGCCTACCACGCCGAAGATGAGGACGCCGACCGTCCCGCTCATGACGGGAACGACTAAAGATCGGGGCTGGCTCCCAGCCAAGCCTTCCTCACGGCCGCGTCCTCGGGTATGACCGGAAGGCTGGAGGGGGCGGGTTATGCCGAGCTACGACAGCCTGTTCAATGCCTTCGTCACCATATTGGTGACCATCGACCCGCCGGGTCTGGCGCCGCTTTTCCTGGCGCTCACGGCAGGGATGGATCGGGCGCAGCGCGGCCAGGTTGCGATCAGAGCCAGCGTCATAGCCTTCGCCGTGCTCGTGCTGTTCGCGCTCGCGGGCACCGCGATCCTCAGCGTTTTCGGCATCACGCTGCCGGCCTTCCGTGTCGCCGGCGGCCTGCTTCTCTTCTTTATCTCCTTCGAAATGATCTTCGAACAGCGCCAGGACCGGAAGGAGAAGAGCGCTGCGGTCGCCATCACCCGGGATATGATCCACAATATCGCCGCCTTTCCGCTAGCCATACCTCTGATCGCTGGCCCCGGCGCGATTTCGGCGACCGTGCTGCTTTCCGGGACCTTCCGTGGATGGCAGGCTCAACTCGCGCTTGTCGGGATCATCCTTCTGTGCCTGCTCATCGCCTGGCTGGTATTCATCCTCGCCGAGCGCATCGACCGCTTCCTTGGCCAGACCGGCCGTTCCATCCTGACCCGCCTGCTCGGCGTCATTCTCGCCGCACTTGCGGTGCAATTCGTCGCCGACGGAGTGAAGGCGTTGATCGCCGCATAGGGCTTGCGGCCTTTCGCCTTCGCTGTGGCGATCCATATAGGAATCCTGTTCAGGAGCCGAGGGGAAGAAATCCGCATGGCAAGCACGCGTCACGAT
>JBQCFA010000153.1:0-17436 GCA_051959695.1 Rhizobiaceae bacterium | reverse complement strand
AGCGAATCCAGCGCGAACATGCCGAATGGCTTCAACCCGTGAGCCAGCCCCGCCTCCCATACCGCATCGAAGACGGCGGTGGTGTCCTCGACCTTGGTGTGCAATTCCCAGCCGAGTTCCCCGGCGTAGGACACGCGCACGAGCTGCAGCCACCGGCCCGCGATCCTGCAGGACTGGTGCGACAGCCAGGGCAGCGAGAGATTGCCGTCGCAGATGCCGGCGAGGATCGCACGGGAGTTCGGGCCGGCAAGAATCTGGCAGGAAAAGGCCTCCGTCATGTTCTTCAGTGACAATTCCGATGCTGCCGGCAAGTGCCTCTGCAGCCATTCGAAATCGTGCAGCTCGGCGGCCGCCGCCGTGATCAGGAAGAAGAGGTCTTCCTCCAGCGCCATGATCGACATCTCGGTGACGATGCGGCCGTCCTCGTCGGCGAAATAGCCAAGCCCGATGCGGCCGGGCGCCGGCACCGAGCCGGTGATCATGGACGAGAGCCATCCGCGCGCTCCTGCTCCTAGCAGGCGGAAACGCGAGAACCCCGGCAGGTCGAGAATGTCGGCGGCGTCACGTACGGCGAGGCATTCCTCGCGGATACGCTTTTGCCACGGGCCGTCCCGGCGGAAGGTCTGGGTGGAAGCCTCGGAAACGTCATCGCCCGGCTGGGCATACCAGTTGGCGCGCTCCCAGCCATTATAGGCGCCGAATTGGGCGCCAAGCCCCTTTACGCGATCGTGGATCGCGGAGAGCTTCCTGTTTCGCGCAGCAGGCCATGTGTGGCGCGGGAAATGGATCGCATATTCGTGTCCGTAGACCTCCATGCCCCTGGCCACCGCGTAGTCGGGAGCCGATGCGAAGGCGGTGAAGCGGCGCGGGTCGCACGACCACATATCCCATTCCGTGCGGCCTTCGGTTACCCACTCCGCCAGCACCTTGCCGGCACCGCCCGCCTGCGCGATACCGAAGGTGAAGACGCACGCTTCGAACGCATTCGGTACGCCGGGCATCGGGCCGATCAGCGGATTACCGTCCGGCGCGTAGGGGATAGGACCGTTGATGATCTTCGAGACACCGGCGGTCCCGAGGATTGGAACGCGCTCGGCGGCGTCGTTCAGGTACCATTCCAGCCGGTCCAGATCGTCAGGAAACAGCTGGAACGAAAAGTCGTCCGGCATCGGGTCATCGGGGGAGGCCCAGTGCGCGCGGCAATTCTTCTCGTAAGGTCCAAGATTCATGCCGTATTTCTCCTGGCGCAGGTACCAGGAGGTGTCGACGTCGCGCAAAAGCGGCAGCTTGTGCCCGGCTTGCTCCGACCATGCCTTCAACTCGGGAATTTCCTCGAACAGGATGTACTGGTGGCTCATGACCATGATCGGCACGTCGCGGCCGAACATCCTGCCGACTTCGCCGGCCCGATAGCCGGCGGCGTTGACGACGTATTCGCAGCGGATTTCGCCGTCCGGCGTGGAAACGATCCATTCGCCCCTGTCGCGGCGCACCCCGTTGACCGGGCAGAAGCGGACGATGGTTGCGCCCATGTCGCGCGCGCCCTTGGCCAGAGCCTGGGTAAGCTGTGCCGGATCGATGTCGCCGTCGCTCGGGTCGTAGAGCGCGCCCTGCAGGCCCTTGTTCTCGATGAACGGATAGCGGTTCCTGATCTCGTTCTTGCCGACGATCTCGATTTCCATGCCTTGGGTCCGGCCCATGGCCTTGACGCGCTGGAACTCGCGCATGCGTTCCCTGGTGTGGGCAAGGCGCAGCGATCCGGTGACGTGGTAGTTCATTGGATAGGCGGTTTCGGCGGCCAGACCTCGATAGAGCTCGGTCGAGTAGCGCTGCATGTTCATGATCGACCATGAGGCGGAGAAGGTCGGCACGTTGCCGGCGGCATGCCAGGTCGAGCCCGAGGTGAGTTCGTTGCGCTCGACAAGCACGCAATCGGTCCAGCCGGCCTTTGCCAGATGGTAAAGCGAGGAGACGCCCACGGCGCCGCCGCCAATCACCACCACGCGCGCGGCGGACGGGAGTCTCGCCATTATTTCTCCTCCTTTGACAACAATATCCGCGCCGCTCGATATTGCGAATACGCCTTCCCATGCCCGGCATTTCAAGCGATCTTTGCTTTTGGCAGAGGCGAATCGCAGGCCGTGGCATTGCTTCGCGGGCGCGAAGGCGGCAAAAGTCGGCGGATTCGGGCCTAAGGCCTGGGTTACGCACGGCACGAAGGGACGTGGAATGCTTGCGCCGGACAACAAGAATCTGACCCAGGACGAGGAGGCGGCGATCGTCGACGAGGCGATCACGTCGCGCCGCTCGGTGCGCGCGTTCCTCCCCGATCCCGTGGATGAGAAGATCATTCGCGAAATACTGGAAGTCGCCTCGCGCGCGCCGTCGGGCACGAACATGCAGCCCTGGCGCGGCTATGTGGCTACCGGAGAAACCAAAAAGCGTCTCACCGACGCTGTTATGAATTCCGGCATTCGTGCCGAGAAGGCCAAGTGGGACGAGTATAAATATTACCCCGACAAGTTCTTCGAGCCTTACTACGCGAGGCGCCGGGCAGTCGGTTACGCTCTTTATGGCGCACTCGGCATCGGCAAGCGCGATGTCGACCAGATGCGGGCGCAGCACGACAGGAACTTCGTTTTCTTCGACGCTCCGGTCGGCATGATCTTCACCATCGACCGACGGCTTAACCAGGGATCCTGGGTCGACCACGGTATGCTCTTGCAGTCGATCATGATCGCGGCGCGGGGCAGGGGCCTGCATACGTGCCCGCAGGCGGCTTTTGCGCCCTATCACAACCAGATACGGCCGGTTCTCGGCATTCCGGACGAAGAGATCGTAGTGTGCGGCATGGCGCTCGGCTACGAGGACACGTCAAAGCCGGAGAACACGCTGAGGACCGAGCGCGAGCCGGTCGACGAGTGGGTCAGGTTCTTCAAATAGATCGAGCGTTGGCGGGTGACCCTATTCCAACGCCGGCGCGGCGTTGCCGCTGACATGGCAGCCGTCGGTCGGCTTCAACGTGGAATAGGCGATGATGGCGGCAAGCGTGATCAGCCCTTCGATGAGGAAGACGATCCGGAAATCGGTGACGCCGGCGTGGCGGTCGGGCCCGGCCAGGAAGGCCAGGAGGGCGGAAGCCACCCCGACCCCGATGGTCACGGAGGTCTGCCAGGCAACGAAATAGAGCGCGCTGAACCGCCCGAGCTGCTCGGAAGGGATGTCCGAATAGGAGAGGTTGCCGGTCGAGCCCCATTGCGTCGAGCGGAACGCCCCAAAGACGAAGATGTAGCCGGCGAGCAGCCAGTATGGCGTGTCCGGCCGCATCAGCGCGTAGCCGCCGACGAGTGCGGCCATGACCGGCGTGTTCATGAGAAGCGTGCGGCGGAATCCAAAGGTTCTCAGGATGAGCGGCAGGAAGACCCTGAGTGAGATCGAGCCGAAGGCGACGAGGAAGGTCAGCGAGCCGGACTGCACCGCGCTCATGCCGAAGCCAACCTGGAGCATAAGCGGCAAAAGGAACATGACCGAGGACAGCCCGATCGTATCGAGGCCGCCACCGGTCACCATGGCGACGCGGAAGGTGGAGATTTTCAAAAGACGCAGATCGAGCAGCGGATAGCTGGCGCGCATACAGTAAAGCGCCGCCACGGTCAGCAGCACCGCCGAGCCTGTCAGCTGTGCGAGTACGATCCAGGGCGTGCCGCCTGTCAGCGAATCCATTCCCAGGACCAACAACGTCATGCCGCCGCCGATCAGCAGGAAACCGGGCAGGTCGAAAGGCATTCCGGTGCCTCGCGGAGGATTGGGGAAGAACCGCGCCGCCGAGAACCCGGCGATCAGGGCGATGGGAACGTTGACGAGGAAAATCCAGCGCCAGGAAAGATAGGTCGTCAGCGCGCCGCCAAGCAACGGGCCGACCATGGGGCCCGTCTGGCTGGCAAGCGTCATATAGGTGTTTATCTTCAACGTCCTGTCGCGCGGAAAGCTTTGCAGAATGACGACTTGGCCGAGTGTACCCATCAGCCCGCCGCCGAGACCCTGGGCGGCGCGCGCGAGCACCAGGCTCCAGAAGCTTCCGGCGATGCCGCAAAGCGCGGAGGCGCCCGCGAAAAGCAGGAGCGCGCAGCAATACCCCCGCCGCGGGCCGATGCGTTCCGCCAGCCAGCCGCTGGCCGGCATGGCGACGATCAGGCTCATCACATAGACGGTGATGACGAGACCGAGATGGCTGGGGGATTCGCCAAGGCTCTCGCCTATTCCCGGAAGGGCGGTCACGACGACATTCTGGTCCAGGCCGGTCATGAAGTTGCCGCATGCGACCGTCGCGGGCACGAGCAGGGAAACGGATACCGCGGCAGCCTGCGCCGTTGCGTCGATCCTCCCCGAAACCTCCGTGCTCACCTTGTCGATCCGTGCCACCCGAGCAGCGTCCCAAGCCAATCGGCTCCGGGGCGTAAGGCGTCACGGATGCGCCATGGACGGCGCGCCTTCAAGCGACAGATGCGGCCTGCCATGGGGCCACCGGACTTGTCTTGGCGATTTCGCAAGGCGCAACTAGCAGCAACGAGTCTGGCGGCACCGTGGGCGGAACCACTTGGAGGCGCCTGCCTGACGCAATTCCACCTGAACGGGGTCGAACCCGCGATCCGAATGTTGCCGCGCCGCATGATGGCCGTCCGTTCGACCGGGACGGACCTCCCGGCGAGGTCTACTTCCTGATCGTCGGCTGCGGCCTGGCCAACCTGACGCTTGTGGCGCAGGGCGAATTTCCCGCGGGGCCGGCGATCGGCCGCCTGGAGACTGAAGGCCGCTTCCCCCGACTGCAGCAGTTTCCCGTCGCGTGACGCCGAGAATTCGTTACAGAACGTGACCCTCCGTGAGCGCGGCTTTCGGAACAAAGCACGATCAAGTGTGTTCATTGGCCGGAAGGGGCTCATTGGAGCACTGAAAAATGAAAGCCAGAAACAAGACGATCGTCGCCGGCCTCGCCGCTGTTTTGAGCCTTGGCGTAGCTTCGGCTGCATGGGCGCAGGATGCCAAGATCGATGACAAGGCCAAGGTCGAGCACCGGCACAAAGCCGAGAGCGGCTCCCACATGAAAGGTGGGACGCAGATGCATGCGCAAGGCAGCGCTCAGATGAAGAATGACGGCAAGTCCGGTATGAAGGCTGAAGGCGGCGCGAAAGCCGAATTCAAGGCCGATGAATCAGGATCCATGAAGAAGCGCGAAGGCTCACGCATGCAGATGAAGTCCGAAAATCGGATGGATGCCGACAAGGGGCCGGATAATGGTCATTCCAAGCATATGAAGGGTGACCACATGAAGAACGGCGAGGCCCGGGACACCGCTTCCGGCCACCGGACGGCATCGGTTCACGTTACCACGCATCAGCGGACGGAGATTCGCGATGTCTTCCGGCAGCATCGCGTCCGCCCGGCCGAGCACATCACGTTCGAGGTGAACGTCGGTAGACGCATCCCGCACACGGTGCATCTCTACCGCTTGCCGCCGAGGATCGTCGAGATCGTGCCGGCATACGAGGACTACGAGTATTTCGAGCTTGCCGACGGCCGCATCGCGATCGTAGACCCGGATACGTGGGAGATCGTGGCCATAATGGCGTGACCCGTTTCCGGCTGCGCTAGAACCGGCGTCCGAAACGAAGCGACTAACGCTTAAAGACTCATGAACCCCGCCGCTTGCCCGGCGGGGTTCATGTTTAGAACAAGCAGTCGCTCAGCGCACTTCGTAGCCGACTTCCTCGGCGCCGTGACCCAGCATTTTCCAGAACGAGCGCGCGAAGGAGCGGAAGACGCAGATATCGAACGCATCTCCGGCGCTACGCTGGATCTGAGCGAAGATGTCATGATGGACCGTGGAAATCCCGGAACCGACAGGGAAGGCGGGAAGCGCGAAGTCGATGGCGAAGAACTTGGCCAGTACCCATTCCGCCTTCGGCCCCGCGACGCGCATGGCGGTCCGCCCATGCGAGAGGTCGGTAACCGTGCCGACCTCCGATGAGACCGCTTCGCGCAGCCGTGCAGCCAGCCCGTCGGCCCGCGCGACCAGCAGGAAACGGCCGGGTGCTATACCGAACACGCCCTTGCCGTCCGAATAAGCGCCGGCGCCGGCCCCATCGGGCAGCGAAAGGGCAGTCGTCTTTCGGATGGCTGCGATCAGCTTCTTTTCCTCGCCATGCCAGGCGGCTGCCTCGACGATAGATCCGGGCCTCGTCTCCGACAGCACCACGCCGACCCCGTCGACGAAATTGCCATGCGATCCGGGCTTCCACACGGGCGCGAGCGGCGAAATCGGCTCAACCATGCATCCGGCTCCCTTCCGGGTCGTAGAAATGGTGGCTCACGATCTCGACAGGGCCGAAGCGCCCGCGAACGGGATCGCAGGACCAGGCGCGCTGACCGATGCGCTCCTTTCCGCCCTTGACCAACGCGAGGCCGATATACTTGCCGAGCGCGGGCGAATAACAGACGGCGGTGATGTGGCCGATGTCAGCCCCAGGCTGCTCCGGCGACCCGCCGTCGACAATATGCGCGCCGCCGTTCAGCGCCCGGTCATCGAGCGAGATCACGCCGACCAGCTTCACCCGGTTCGGGGACAGCAGGCCCTCGCGGTCCATGACGGCCGAGCCGGCGAACGGCTTCTTCTTCGAAAGCATCCAGTCGAGATAGAGATCGCGGGCGGTGGTGCGGCCGTCAATCTCCGCACCAGTGACATGGCCCTTTTCGATACGCAGCGTGCCGAGCGCCTCCATGCCGTAGGGCACGATGCCGAAGGGTTCGCCAGCGTCCATCAGCGCCTGCCAGACATACGTGCCGAAACCGGCGCCGCAATAGACCTCGTATGCCATCTCGCCGGAGAAGGAGAGACGACAGATCATGACTGGCACGCCGTCGACCTCGCCATGAACGATGCCCATGAAAGGCAACGCCTCGTTGTCGACCTTCGTGCCGGTGACACAAGCGGCGAGTACGTCGCGGGATTTTGGACCGGCAATGGCCGCGCCCGCCCACTCATCGGTGACGGAGGTGAGGTGGACGCGAAGCTCGGGCCAAACGATGTCGAGATAATATTCGAGCTGCTGCATGACCTTGCCGGCGTTGGCCGTGGTCGTCGTCATCAAGAATTCGTCCCTGCCGAGACGCCAGGTCGTTCCGTCGTCGTAGGCGATGCCGTCCTCGCGCAGCATCAGGCCATAGCGTGCCTTTCCGACGGCAAGCGTCGAGAACAGGTTCGTATAGACGCGGTCGAGAAATTCAGCGGCATCCGGCCCCTGCACCGCGATCTTGCCGAGAGTGGACACGTCCACCATGCCGACGCCTTCGCGCACTGCCCTGGCTTCGCGCACATAGGCCTGCTCGACCGTCTCACCCGGATGTCCGTAGATCTGCGGCCGGAACCAGAGCCCGGCGGCGTACATCCTCGCGCCCTTCTCGACATGCCAGTCATGCATCGGCGTCAGGCGATCGGGCCGGAGTTCCCCATAGCGTTCGCCGGACAGCGCCCCAAGCGACACCGCCGCGAAGGGCGGGCGGAAGCGCGTCGTTCCGACGTCTGGGATGGACAGGCCCCGGGCCTCGGCCATGATGGCCAGGCCCGGGATGTTGGAGGTCTTCCCCTGGTCGGTCGCCATGCCCAGCGTCGTGTAGCGCTTCAGGTGCTCGACCGAGACGAAGCCCTCGCGGTGGGCGAGCCGCACGTCGTCGGCGGTCACGTCGTGTTGGAAATCGACGAAGGCCTTTCCATCGGCGCGGATCTCTCGATAGGGCGCAGGATCGGGGTCGAGCGCGGGAGTGAAGACCTTCGCGGGCTTGGCGCGAGACGTCTTCTGGCCGGACGCCTTTTCACCGGCCTTGCGGCCCTCGGCGATTGCGGATTCCGTATCCGCCGCCCCGGTAAATGCGCCGGCGCCAATCCAGTTCTGCGTCGGGGTCGGAGGCAGGAAGGCCTGCCGATTCGCGTCCCACACGGGCTTGCCCCCAGCTTGGCTGGCAAGGTGCACTACCGGCGACCAGCCGCCTGACATGACCAGGCAATCGGCGGCGATGACGCGTTCCTGGCCGGTAAGCGCACCGGAAGAATTGTCGAAGCGCTGCACTCTCACGCCTGCGAGCGTTTTGCCGCCTTCCGTCTCGACGACAGCATGGCCGAGGAGCAATTCGCCGCCGGCTTGCGCCGCCAGATCACGCGCGGCCGTGGATACGTCCGAGCGGACATCTACGATCGCCGCGATGGTGGCGCCCGCCTGTCGAAGCGCGGCCGCGGTGCGGTAGGCGCTGTCGTTGTTGGTGAAAATGGCGATATTCTCGCCTGGAACCAAGCCGAACTCGGCCGCATAGCGCTCCGCAGCCGAAGCGAGCATAACGCCCGGGCGGTCGTTGCCTGGAAAAACCAGCGGTCGTTCGAACGCGCCGGTGGCGAGGATCACCGTACCGGCCCGGATCGTCCAGTGCCGGTGGCGCGGCTCGCCCTTGGCCGGTGTCAGCTTGTGGTCGGCGACCCGTTCCAGCGCGGCAAGCGTGTTGTTGTCGTAGTAGCCCCACACCGTAGTGCGAGGCAGCATGCGCACGTTTGCCATGCGGGCCAGGTGGCCCGCCGCCGCTTGTGCCCATTCGGCGGCGGGCTTGCCGTCTATGGTTTCACCGGACCATCCGGCCGAGCCGCCGAAACGCGCGTCGAGTTCGGCCAGGACGACGCGACCGCCGCCTGTCGCGGCGGCCTTGGCCGCCGAGAGCCCAGCGGGGCCGGAGCCGACGACGAGCACATCGCAGAAGGCGTTCATCTTCTCGTAGCGTACATCGTCCGCGGCATAGCCGGCGCTGCCGAGACCGGCTGCCCTTCGGATGAACTGCTCGCAGAACATCCAGAAGCGCGTGCCTTTTAGCGGTCCCACGACAGGGCCCATGAAGGTTTTGTAGTAGAAGCCGGCGGAAATCAGCTTGCCGCCAAGCTGGTTGACCGCGCCGAAATCAAAGCCCACGCTTGGGAAGCGGTTCTGGCTGATCGCCGTGAGCCCGTCATGGATCTCGACCATGGTCGCCGGGATGTTCGGTTCGCGTATATCGCCGCGCAGGATCGTGACGAGTGCGTTGGGCTCATCGACGCCGGCGGTCAGCACGCCGCGCGGGCGATGATATTTGAACGACCGCCCGAAGAGCGTCACGCCATTGGCGAGAAGCGCCGAGGCGAGCGTGTCGCCGTCATGCCCCGTGTAGGGTCGGCCGTCGAAGGTGAAGCGAATGGTGCGGGCGCGGTCGATACGGCCGCCTGAAGCAGCACGACGCGGGCTCATGCCTTTTCCCCGCTCTTGTGGCGCACCGCCGATTTGCGCTCTTCATGTTCGCGTGCGAAGCCGACGGAGCCAATGGCGTGAGTGAGCGTGTTGCGCACGACCACGAGATGGCTGCGGCAGCCGCCGGAATGCTGCCAATGTTCCTTGTGGTCGCCGACCGGGTTCAGGCGTTGGTATACGTAGTCGTACCAGGCCTCCTGGTCGGTCGAGGCCGGATCGGGCCGAACGCGGTTTGCGTCGCCCTGATAGGTGAATTCGGCGAGGTCGCGCGGGCCGCAATAGGGACAGGTAATCAGCATGACAGGTCTCAGTGCAGCCGGGGCGTCGAGCCCTGGCCCTTCTCGTCGATGAGGATGCCGCGCCTGAAGCGATCGAGCGTGAAGGCCGCGTTGATCGCATGCGGCTGGTCGCGGGCGATGGTGTGGGCAAAGGCCCAGCCGGAGGCCGGAGTCGCCTTGAAGCCGCCGTAGCACCAGCCGCAGTTGAGATACATGCCGGGCAGGGGCCCCGTCGTGATGATTGGAGAGCCGTCCATGGACATGTCCATGATCCCGCCCCAGGATCGTAGCAGCCTGACCCGCGAGAGCCCGGGAAACATGCCGCACATTTCGCTCATGACCTCCTCGACCACGGGCAGGTTTCCGCGCTGGGCGTAGGTATTGTAGCCGTCGATGTCGCCGCCAAAGACCAACCCGCCCTTGTCGGACTGCGACATATAGAGATGTCCCGAGCCGAAGGTGACGACCGTGTCGACGAAGGGCTTCAGCGATTCCGATACGAAGGCCTGCAGGACATGGCTCTCTATCGGCAACTTGTCGACGCCGGCGAGCTTCATGACATGACCGGTCATCCCGGCGACCGCTACCGCCGTCTTCTTGGCGCGGATTTCACCCCGCGTCGTCTTCACGCCCGTTATCCTGTCGCCGTCGCGCAGGAAACCGATCACCTCGCAGTTTTCGATGATGTCCACGCCGCGCCGGTCGGCGCCACGGGCAAAGCCCCAGGCAACGGCATCGTGGCGGGCGGTGCCGGCGCGCGGCTGCAACAGCCCGCCGACGATCGGGAAACGGGCGGAGCCGGACACGTCGAGACCGGGGACCTTGCGCGCCACTTGGTCCACCGAAAGCAATTCCGCGTCGGCGCCGTTCAGCCGCATGGCGTTGCCGCGACGGGCATAATCGTCCATCTGCGCCGGCGTGTGCGCCAGGTTGAGCACGCCGCGCTGGGAGAACATCACGTTGTAGTTCAGTTCGTGGGAGAGATTTTCCCACAGCTTCATTGAATGCTCGTAGAAGCGCACATTGTCGGGCAGCAGGTAGTTGGAGCGCACGATGGTCGTGTTGCGGCCGATATTGCCCTGGCCGAGCCAGCCGCGTTCGACGACGGCGACATTGCGGATGCCGTGCTCGGCGGCGAGATAGTAGGCAGTAGCGAGGCCGTGTCCGCCGCCACCGATGACGATGACATCATAGGCCGGTTTCGGATCCGGCTTGCGCCATGCGGGCTTCCAGTCCCGGTTGCCCGCGAAGGCATTGCGCAAAAGTGATAGTGCCGAATATTCCGCCATCTTGTCCTGCCGAACCGGGCCTCAAGCCGTGCGAACCTATAGAGAGGTGCATAAAGCCACGGCAAGGAAAGCGCCATGGCTTTTCGGCCAGCCGACCTCGCTGAGGACCTGCCTAACCGAGATCCAATGTATCGTCGCGTCGTCGGCTCGCTTGCCGTTGCGGTCGGCGCCGCTATAAATCCGGGTTCGAGGTCGAACAAGGAGGCGGTGGCGACACCGGGTCGGCGATGAGAATTCTGATGGCGGGCGGTCTTTTACTCGTCGTGTCTTCCGGTTCGGCTCTGGCGGCCGACATCTCCAACGGCGATGCTGGGCGGCAGACCGTCACCATCATGGAAGCTGGCCACACCTCGCAGCGCACGCTCGATCCGGGCGAACATGCCGATGTCTGCCAGAACGGCTGCATCGTGGTCTTTCCGGACGGCAGCGAGAAGGCTTTGAGCGGCGCCGAAATCGTCGAAATCAGAAACGGCGCGGGCCGTCTCGACTGAAGCGGCCGACCGAAGACGGTCGCCGGTAAGCGCAAAGTCTGGGGGCAATATGAGCGGATATATCCTGGCCATCGACCAGGGCACGACATCCAGCCGCGCCATCATATTCGACGGCTCTATGCGGATCGTGGCGCAGGGCCAGCAGGAATTCCGGCAGATCTATCCGGCTTCCGGCTGGGTCGAGCACGATCCCGAGGATATCTGGAACTCCGTCGTCGCGACGGTGAAGGCGGCGCTGCGCAAGGCGAGGCTGAAGGCGGTCGACATCGCCGCCATCGGCATCACCAACCAGCGGGAGACGGCCGTCATCTGGGACCGCGCCACAGGCAAGCCGATCCACAACGCCATCGTCTGGCAGGACAGGCGTACCGCGCCCCTCTGCCGGAAACTCAAGAACAGGGGGCTGGAGCCGAAATTTGCGCGCAGAACCGGACTCCTGCTTGATCCTTATTTCGCCGGCACCAAGTTCGCCTGGCTGCTCGACCATGTGAAGGGTGCGCGACGGCGCGCGGCACGCGGCGAACTGGCCGCTGGAACGATAGATACGTTCCTGGTCTGGCGGCTGACCGGCGGCAAGAAACATCTGACGGACGCGACCAATGCCTCGCGCACATTGCTCTACGACATCGGCCGCAACGAATGGGACGAAGAACTCCTCAAGGTCCTCAACGTACCCGTGGATATCCTTCCGCAGGTAAGAGATTGCGCTGACGATTTTGGCGCAACGGAAAAGGGACTGTTCGGGGCCGAAATCCCCATCCTCGGCGTCGCCGGCGATCAGCAGGCGGCAACCATAGGACAGGCCTGCTTCAAGCCGGGCATGATGAAATCCACCTATGGGACCGGCTGTTTCGCGCTGCTCAATACAGGCGCTGAGATGGTCCGATCGAGGAACCGACTACTCACCACCATCGCCTACAGGCTGAAGGGCAAGACGACCTATGCTCTTGAGGGTTCGATCTTCGTCGCAGGCGCCGCGGTACAATGGCTGCGCGATGGCCTGAAGATCATCGGCCATGCACGCGAGAGCGGCGAGCTGGCCGGCCGGGCCGATCCGGCCCAGTCGCTTTATCTGGTCCCGGCCTTCGTAGGTCTCGGCGCCCCGCATTGGGATGCCGACGCGCGGGGTGCGATCTTCGGCCTGACGCGCAATTCCGGACCGGCGGAACTGGCGCTGGCGACGCTGGAATCGGTGGCCTTCCAAACGCGCGATCTGCTCGAGGCCATGCGCAAGGACTGGAAGGGGTCGGGAAAGACCGTGCTCCGCGTCGATGGAGGGATGGTGGCGTCGGACTGGACTATGCAGCGGCTCGCCGACATTCTCGACGCGCCGGTTGACCGGCCAGAAATCCTCGAGACCACGGCGCTCGGCGCCGCCTGGCTTGCTGGATCGAAAGCAGGGGTCTGGCCAAAGGAAAGCGAGTTCGCCAAGGCGTGGGCGCTGGAACGCCGCTTCGAACCTCGGATGGATGCGAAAACGCGCGCGGCAAGGATAAAAGGCTGGAAGGACGCCGTGCGTCGAACGAGAAGCGCCGCCTGAAGGGCGGGCCGGAAACGAAAACCCCGGCGCCAGGCACCGGGGCTCCCGTAATTAGGGGGATGTCGCCGCTCAGGGCGACACGCACTCGCGACGCGGCCCGCTATAGGGCTGATAGGTGTTATCCGAGGCGCGATACGAGCGGTAGTGGTCGTAGCACCACTGGACATGCGCGCTTCCACCCTGCGGCGCGTTCACGATGGCATTGCCGATGATGGCCCCGCCAATGCCGCCGAGTACGGCGGCCGGGAACCACCAGCCATTATATTCGCGGTAGCCGCGACGGTAGTGGCGATAGCCGCGGTGGCCATTGTACCAGCCGTATCCACCGTGGTGATAAAAGCCGCGATGGTGGCCGCGCCAATTGTGATGACGGCCACGCCAATGGTCACGGACCAGAACGCGCCCGGGATTGCCCAGATTACCAGCATGAAACGAACTGCGAGGCGCGAATGGATGCGCCGTCATGTCGGTGTCGCCGCCAGCCGCGGCGGGCGCGACCATCGCTATCGCCAGCGCCCCCGCGCTCAGTAATGAAATGATTTTCTTCATAATCCACTCCTCAAGCCTTTGGTGTTCCTTCGTCCCTTCAAACGGAGTTAGGCATTGGACGGTTCCATCACAAGGTGCAGGTCGAAACCCTTCCTGCTGTACGTGCCTGGCAAAGTTCGGCTAGAAACGGACATGCAGGAGGAAAAGACCGATGGCGAATGAGGCCCCGCTTTCACTGCAGGTGCCGGAACCCGAGGTCCGGCCGGGCGGCAAGCCGGATTTCTCCGACGTCAAGATCGCCGCGGCGGGATCCGTGCGCCGTCCCGAGGTGGACACGAAGTCCGAGGATATTCGCGACCTCGCCTATTCAATCATCCGTGTATTGAACCGCAAGGGCGAGGCCGTCGGTCCCTGGGCCGGGCTACTCTCGGACGACGATCTCAGGGAAGGCTTGCGGCACATGATGATATTGCGCGCCTTCGATGCGCGTATGCTGATGGCGCAGCGGCAGGGCAAGACGTCCTTCTATATGCAGCATATGGGCGAGGAGGCGGTGAGTTCGGCCTTCCGTCGCGCCCTGAAGCCCGGCGACATGAATTTCCCCACCTACCGCCAAGCAGGCCTGCTCATTGCCGGTGGCTATCCCATCGCCGATATGATGAACCAGATCTTCTCCAACGAGCGCGATCCGCTCAAGGGCCGGCAACTGCCGATCATGTATTCGTCGAAGGATCACGGCTTCTTCTCCATCTCGGGCAATCTGGGCACTCAGTTCGTGCAGGCGGTAGGCTGGGCCATGGCTTCGGCCATCAAGAAGGACACCAGGATCGCCGCCGGATGGATTGGCGACGGCTCGACGGCGGAGAGCGACTTCCACGCCGCACTCGTCTTCGCTTCGACCTACCGGGCGCCCGTCATCCTCAACATCGTCAACAACCAGTGGGCGATCTCGACGTTCCAGGGCATCGCGCGTGGCGGATCGGGTACGTTCGCTGCGCGCGGCCTGGGTTTTGGCCTGCCGTCGCTCAGGGTCGACGGCAACGACTATCTGGCGGTGCATGCGGTGGCATCGTGGGCCGCGGAGCGGGCGCGGCGCAATCTCGGGCCGACGCTGATCGAATACGTGACGTATCGCGTCGGCGCGCATTCGACGTCCGACGATCCCTCAGCGTATCGGCCGAAAGAGGAATCAGCGGCCTGGCCGCTCGGCGATCCGGTGCTGAGGCTGAAAAATCACCTGATCGCGCGCGGCGCCTGGTCGGAAGAACGCCACAAGCAGGCCGAGGCGGAGATCATGGACACGGTCATTGCCGCCCAGAAGGAGGCGGAAGGCCACGGCACGCTGCATTCGGGCGGCCGTCCGTCGGCGCGCGACATGTTCGAGGGCGTCTATGCCGAAATGCCGGCGCATCTGCGACGCCAGCGGCAGGAGGCAGGGGTTTGAGGATGCGGCGGTCGCCACAACTACGACCGACGAGATGCGCCGGAGGCGTCTTCTGATGCCGCGCCGGACGATGATCGAGGCGATTCGCGACGCCATGGACGTGAAGATGGGCGAGGACGACGATGTCGTCGTGTTCGGCGAAGATGTCGGCTATTTCGGCGGCGTGTTCCGCTGCACGGCGGGGCTGCAGGCGAAGTACGGCCGGGATCGCTGCTTCGACACGCCGATCAGCGAACTCGGCATCGTCGGCACGGCGATCGGCATGGCCGCCTATGGCTTGCGGCCCTGCATCGAGGTGCAGTTCGCCGACTACGTCTATCCGGCCTATGACCAGATCGTGTCGGAGGCGGCGCGGCTGCGCTATCGTTCGGCCGGCGAGTTCACCTGTCCGATCGTCATCCGCATGCCGACCGGAGGCGGCATCTTCGGCGGCCAGACGCACAGCCAGAGCCCGGAGGCGCTGTTCACGCATGTATCGGGGCTGAAGGTCATTGTGCCGTCCAACCCCTATGACGCCAAGGGTCTTCTGATCGCCGCGATCGAGGATCCGGACCCGGTCATCTTCCTCGAGCCGAAGCGGCTCTACAACGGTCCGTTCGACGGCCACCACGAGCGCCCGGTGACGCCGTGGTCGAAGCACGCGCTAGGCGAGGTGCCTGACGGGCGCTACGCGATACCGCTTGGGCAGGCGGCACTGCGGCGCGAGGGAAGCTCGGTGACCGTGCTTGCCTATGGGACGATGACGCATGTGGCCGAGGCGGCCGCCGTCGACACCGGTATCGACGCTGAAATCATCGATCTGAGAACGCTCCTGCCGCTCGACCTCGATACGGTAAGGAAGTCGGTGGAGAAGACCGGACGCTGCGTCGTGGTGCACGAGGCGACCTTGACCTCCGGTTTCGGGGCCGAGCTTGCGGCGCTAGTGCAGGAGCATTGCTTCTATCATCTGGAGGCGCCGGTCAGGCGCGTCGCCGGCTGGGACACGCCCTATCCCCACGCGCAGGAATGGGACTACTTCCCCGGACCTGAGCGGCTTGGGCGCGCCCTAGTCGAGACGGTGGAGGCCTGATGATGGCGGAGCGGACGATAAAGCTTCCCGACGTGGGCGAGGGTGTCGCCGAGGCCGAGCTTGTCGAGTGGCACGTCAAGGTCGGCGACCTCGTGCGCGAAGATACGGTGCTCGCGGCGGTGATGACCGACAAGGCGACGGTTGAGATTCCGGCGCCGGCGGACGGGGAGGTCACGTGGCTCGGTGCCCAAATCGGCGACACGGTGGCCGTCGGCTCGGCTCTGGTGCGAATGAAGGTGGCGGGCGAGGCCGGCAAGGCGCAATCAGCCCGGGTTGAAAAGGAAGACATCCCCCCCTTACAAGGGGGAGGGGAGCATCCGGCGGTGCGGTCCGGTACGCAGCCTGCAAAGGCGATGCAACCTGAATTGCAGCCGGAGAACAAGAGTGTCGAGCGTGCAGAACCAGACGCTCCCTCCCCCTTGTCGGGTGGGGGCATGGGTGCGGGTGGCGACCGAGCCGGGAGCGCCGGCATGCGCCGTCCACGGCCCGCCGCCGCGCCACGCGCGGAGGGCCAGAAGCCGCTCGCCTCGCCTGCCGTCCGGCTTCGTGCCAAGGAGGCCGGCATCGACCTGAGGCAGGTGCCGGGGACGGGGCCGGCCGGGCGCATCGGCCATGAGGATATCGACGCCTTCCTGGCGCAGGGACCGCAAAGAGCACGGGGCAGGGGCCTTGCTCCGGACGACGCGGTCGAAGACGTCAAGGTGGTGGGGCTTCGCCGCCGCATCGCCGAGAAGATGGCGCTGGCGAGCGCGCGCATACCCCACATCACCTATGTCGAGGAGATCGACGTCACCGCGCTCGAGGAACTGCGCGCCGCGATGAACAGGGAAAAGCGTTCCGAACGGCCGCGGCTGACGATCCTTCCCTTCCTTATGCTGGCCATGGTCAAGGCGGTCGGAGAGCAGCCGGGCATCAATGCGATCTTCGATGATGAGGCCGGCATCGTGCACCGCCATGGCGGCGTCCATATCGGCATCGCCACGCAGACCGCTAGTGGCCTGATGGTGCCGGTGATGCGCCATGCCGAGGCACGCGACATCTGGGATTGTGCCGCGGAGGTGGCGAGGCTGTCGGAGGCCGCTCGCGCAGGCACGGCAAGCCGCGAGGAACTAACCGGCTCGACCATCACCATTACGTCGCTCGGCGCGATCGGCGGCGTGGTGACGACACCGGTCATCAATCATCCGGAAGTCGCGATCGTCGGCGTCAACAAGATCATGGTCCGGCCGGTCTGGGACGGGACGTCGTTCATTCCGCGCAAGATGATGAACCTCTCCTCGAGCTTCGACCACCGGGTCGTCGATGGCTGGGACGCAGCCGTCTTCGTGCAGCGGTTGAAAGCGCTGCTCGAGCAGCCGGCACTGATCTTCGTGGGTGAGGAGTGATCCGCGACACGGACCAAAAGCCAACGATTTGGCTTTTTGGAACGCCGAACGTCCGGAGCCACAGCGGAGGGCCGGAATGGCTGAGGCGGTAAAGAAATGAAGGAAATCACCTGCAAATTGCTGGTCATCGGCGCCGG
>JBQCFA010000152.1:0-10436 GCA_051959695.1 Rhizobiaceae bacterium | reverse complement strand
TATTTGCGCGCCAGAACGCGATAGGGTCCGGCCTGCGCGGCCGGCGCGCCCCCGGCGGGCGTGGCCTCGTCGACAGACGCCGTTTTCCCGGCCTCGCTCCTGCGTGCGTTTCGCTCCCGAGTGGCAATGTCCGCCCGGCGCCGCGCCGAGGCGCCGTCACTCTCGCCCGCGGCGCGTGACCGCGTCAATGCCGCCGACCGATGTCCAAGGAATCCGGGGGCCGGCCGCGCGGCGACGAAAGGTGGGAGGCTGGCACGGTGACCCGTGCCGTGGCTCGTTAGGGCTGCTTCCTTCCGGACCTGACCCGGTTGGCGAGTGGCTCGTCCACCACCAACCTCCCGCCGCCCATATCGGGGAAAGGCAAGGGAAATGCAAGGGGCGATGCGTCGGATCGATCACACGCGGGCGCCGGCACGCGATCGATGTCGCCTGAATCGCGAAAAGGCATGTTCCGACAGGCGCCAAAGCCTCAGATATCGGAAAACCGCGTGCAGTATACGATTGCCGATCGGAACGCGAAGGAAAAGCGGTTTCGATCCGAGATATTCGACCTCTTCCTTTTCCATGAACGTCAGATAGGGCGAGTTCAACAGGACCTCCCTGTAGACGCCGCCATAGTCGGTCCGGCAGACATATGATTTGAAGCGGCTGAATCCGACGACGCAAAACGTCCCCCCACTTCCGCGGATGAAATCGGCAAGCGCTACAGTCACTTCGGGCCAAAGGGGGTTGTGCGTATCGTCGAACGCCACGATTCCATGTTCTGAAAGACATTCTTTCGCCAGTTCACCGTCGGCCCCCACCTGGCCGAGCCCGTGGCCGCCGTCGATGCTGACGAAAGCCGCCTGGCCTCCCCCTTGCAATATGGCCGATGCCGTCAGGGATGTGCTGTCGCCGGCGATGATGCTCTCCTCATCCACCTGGAGTCCGAGCTTGCGTCCATTGTGCAGGAAGGTGGAATATCGCTCGCCGCCGCGCCCCTCGGGATCGAGATCGAAGAAATCGATTCCCACGATCTTTGCGTCCTGGCCGGCGGCCGTCCTGAACAGGAAATAGGATCGACCGCAATACACGCCGATGTCGACGATGCTTCCGCCGAGGCCCCTGCGCCGTTGCTCCTCCAGTAAGGCGACGATGATCAGGGCGTCCTGGGGTTCAAGATAGCCGTCTATCGCCGGCATTTCACGAAATACGAAGCGGCTGACGGAAGCGCGGCGATCGAAATCTTCTGCCGGCATGGTGTCCCCTCCGACAATATTTCCATCCGGTCGTTTGAATGGATAGACCGAAGCGACGCCTGTCTGCATCCTGCACATTGGGCGTATCGCGGCCATCTGCCCGTCCAGGGCCGAGATCGCGGCCACGCTCCGCGGCAGGGCGATTGGACGCCAGCGAGCGGTTGGGGCGAGGCGCGGTCGGGGACCGCGGACGACTCCCGTGCTGGATCAGAATAAAGGCTAACGACCTCCTTGCGGGGCGCGCGCTTGCATCTTAGCCTCCACGCAAAGATGGGAAACGCCGATGCTGGGGGTCAAGACGGCTGGCTTCGAACTCGACCGGAGGCTCGAAGCCGATACGAGGCATGTGATGTGGCTGGGGTTGTGCGAACTCCGCCTCATGGACGAACGCCGTTGGCCGTGGCTGGTGCTTGTGCCGCAGCGGCGCGGCGCGGTGGAGGTGCATGACATGACGCCGCTCGACCAGGCGCTGCTGACCTTCGAGACCAACATGGTGGCGGAGGCGCTGAAGGACGTCACGCACTGCACCAAGATCAACAGCGGCGCGCTCGGCAACATCGTGCGCCAGCTTCACGTCCACGTCGTCGCGCGCTGGGAAGGCGACGCCAACTGGCCCGGCCCGGTCTGGGGCCACGGCCAGCGCGAACCCTATCGGCGCGAGGACGCCCATCAATTCGCCGACCGCATCCTATCGGCGCTTTCGCCTCGCAAATGACGCGGTAAACTTAATCCAGCCGCCGGAATCCCATGCCCTTTCGCCTCTTCGACGCGCCGATGCGCGAGCCTAGCCAATTCGTCGGATTTTCCGGCAACGAACTCGATCGCCAGTCCGAGAACCGCGACGAGGAGAGCCTCGCCAAGGCGCTCGCCCATCCCGCGGCGCGGCTAATGCTCCTGCGCGGCGGCCGCGCCTATCTGAAAATGCAGGACGGCCGCTTCGATCCGCACTTCACGCTGACGGAGAGCGGCGCGCTCGCCGCTAAGCTCGACCGCGCCGTGCTGCTCGGATTCGACGCCGAGGGGCCCAGGCTGGCCGTTTCGGCGGGGATCGAACCCGAGGACCTGCCGCCCGCCATCAAGGCGATCGACTATCGCTCCGTCTACGTGCAGGGCCTGATCGGTCCCGCCGATCTCGGCGCGCTGGCGCAGGGCGCCTCGCTGCTTGCCTGGCATGCGAGCCATCGCTTCTGTTCCAGATGCGGGCATGAAAGCGAGATGCGCCATGCCGGCTACCGCCGCGTCTGCCCGAACTGCGGCGCGGAGCATTTCCCGCGCACCGACCCCGTCGCGATCATGCTCGCGGTCAGGGGCGATTATTGCCTGCTCGGCCGCAGCCCGCGCTTCCAGCCGGGCATGTATTCCTGCCTCGCCGGCTTCATCGAACCCGGCGAGACAATCGAGAACGCCGTCCGCCGCGAGACGCTCGAGGAAGCTGGCATCCGGCTCGGCCGCGTCGTCTACCAGGCGAGCCAGCCATGGCCGTTCCCCTTTTCGCTCATGATCGGCTGCTACGGCGAGGCGCTGAACGAGGACATCCACCCCGATTTCAACGAGTTGGAGGATTGCCGCTGGTTTTCGCGAGAAGAAGTCCTCGCCATCATCGCCGGGAATAGCGGAGCCGGCATCACCATCCCGCCGCCCGGCGCCATCGCCAGCCATTTGATCCGCAGTTGGGCGGAGGGGTGAAAGCGGGCGGGATCGCGGATTTCAGAAGCGGTTCCGGTCGTCTCAGTCGTCCTCGGTCTGCGTTTCGCGGAACGGGTTGGCGGCATAGACGCCGAGAATACGCACCTCGCGCGAGAAGAAGCCGAGTTCCTCCAACGCAAGCTTCACGTTCGGATCGTCGGGATGGCCCTCGATGTCGGCGTAGAACTGGGTCGAGAAGAACTTGCCGCCGAGCTGGTAGCTTTCGAGCTTGGTCATGTTGACGCCGTTGGTGGCGAATCCGCCCATCGCCTTGTAGAGAGCGGCCGGCACGTTGCGGACGCGGAAGACGAAGGTCGTCATCATCTTCTCGGCCGGGTCGGCGCGCGTGGCCCATTGCTTCTGCTTCGAAAGGACAACGAAGCGGGTGACGTTGTTGTCCGTGTCCTCGACATTTTCCGCAACGATATCTAGGCCATAGAGCTCTGCCGCGAGGCTCGGCGCAAGCGCCGCCTTCGACGGATCGCCTTCTTCGGCCACGATACGCGCCGCGCCCGCCGTGTCGCCGGCCACTACCGGCTTCCAGCGATGCTTGCGGATCACCTTGCGGCACTGGCCGAGCGCGTGGATGTGGCTGTAGACTGCCTTGATGCCCTCCATCTTGGCGCCACGCAGAACCATCAGCTGGAAATGGATCGGCAGGAAATACTCGCCAACGATGTGGAGGCGCGATTCAGGCAAGAGATGGTGGATGTCGGCGACGCGGCCGGCGATCGTGTTCTCTATCGGGATCATGGCGAGATCCGCCTTGCCGCTTTCCACCGCGACGAAAGCATCCTCGAAAGTCGGACAGGGCAGCGGCTCCATCGACGGGTACATGTCGCGGGAGGCGGTGTCGGAATTGGCGCCGGGCTCGCCCTGGAAGGCGATGAGGTTGGTTTTTTCAGGCATTGTAGCCCCTGTGAACGGAAGAAAGAATCTCTCGGGCGCGCTCGAGATCGTCCGGCGCGTCGACGCCGAGCGGTACCGTCGCCACCAGGCCCACGTCGATGCGCATGCCGGCCTCCAGCGCGCGGAGCTGCTCCAGCTTCTCGCGCTTCTCCAACGGCGAGGGTGGCAGCGACACGAAGCGCTCGAGCGCGGCGCGGCGATAGGCGTAAAGCCCGATATGGTGATAGAGTGGCCCCTCGCCCCACGGCGCGGTGGCGCGGGTGAAGTAGAGCGCGCGCAGCCTGTCGGCGGCGAGTGCCGAACCGACGATCTTGACGACGTTGGGGTTGGTCTTCTCCTCGTCGCGCGTGATCTCGACGCCGAGTGTGGCGATGTCGACCTTCGGATCCCCGAGCGGCGCGATCGAAGCAGCGATCGCGGCCGGATCGATCGTCGGCAGGTCTCCCTGGACGTTGACGACGGTATCGACCGCCCCGGAGCGGTCAAGCGCGACCAGAGCCTCGTGGATGCGGTCGGTGCCCGACTGGTGGTCGGCCCGGGTCATCACCGCCTCGAAGCCGCCCGCGACCACCGCATCGGCCACCGCCGCGGTGTCAGTCGCCACGACGACGCGGCCAAGCCCGCTTTCGGCCGCCCGGCGGGCGACGTGGATGATCATCGGCTTTCCGGCGATGTCGGCCAATGGCTTGCCGGGCAGCCTGGTCGACGCCATGCGGGCTGGAATGAGGATGAGTACGGACATGAAGGCGACAGAATTCCCCTGAAACGGGCGCCGGGAAAGTGGCAAAACGTCTCACTCGAAAGCGCCCTTATAGGTGTTGCAACGGGCAAGCAAAAGACCTAGTTTTCCGCGCGATTTGGACGGCTCCGGAGGGGAATTCGGGAACGCCGGCACAAACCGGACCGGCCTGTCTTCCCGCATTGGCCGCGAAATATGGAGCCTTAGGGGCGAATGGACTCTTTCGAATATAATAAGATCATCGGCGCACTCCTGGGGACGGTATTCGTCGTCTTTTCGATCTCCCTTATTTCGGACTCGCTGTTCTACGCGCCCAATCCGGAGAAGCCGGGCTACGCGATCGAGGCTCAGGAAGCGCCCGCCGCCGGTGGCGGGGAGACGAAGGAGAATCCTGCCAAGGCGCCGATAGCGCCGCTGCTGGCAAAGGCGGACGCGCAGAAGGGCGCGGCGATATTCAAGCGCTGCGAAGCCTGTCATGACGGCACCAAGGGCGGCCCGAACAAGGTCGGCCCGAACCTCTATGGCGTGATCGGCCGTCCAATCGCCTCGCATCCGGGCTACAGCTATTCCGCAGGGATGAAGGATTTCTCCGACGGCGGCAAGAAGCACTGGGACTACCAGCTCATTAGCGAATTCATCACCAAGCCCAAGGCCGAGGTGCCGGGCACGGCGATGGGCTTCGCGGGCCTGTCGAAGATCGATGAGCGGGCGGACGTGATCGCCTATTTGCGCACGCTGTCCGATAATCCCGAACCGCTGCCCTCTCCCGACGCGGCCAAGCCGGCCGAGAACGCCGCCGCCCCGGCCGACAAGGCGGCGAAACCGGCGGCGGATGCCGCCAAGCCGGCGGAGGGTGCCGCCAAGCCTGCCGATGCCGCCAAGCCTGCCGACGACGCGCAGAAGCCGGCGGAAGCGCCGAAGCAATAAGTCGCTTCAACGTTCAAGACATCAAAGCCGGGTCCAGCCCGGCTTTTTTGTACCCCTCGCGTTTTTTGTAGCCACGCGGGCCGCGCGCATTGACGACCGGCTCCGAATGCCGGTTCAATCGGGCAAATTGCCATTTCCCGGCATCGGCCCAACTTTGACCAAGCCAAACGGCCAAAGGACATGAGATGAAGATCGCGCGACGGACATTCCTGGGAGGCTCGCTGGCGGCCCTGCTGCCCGGCACGCTCCGGGCAGCGACCGGGAGCGAGGCTGGTGAATGGCGCTCGTCTTCCTCGCTGGTAAGGCCCTCGAAATATGGCGACAAGCTCCTCCACTACGATTACGTCAATCCGCAAGCGCCCAAGGGCGGCGAAACAAGCTCCGTATCGATCGGCACCTTCGACAGCTTCAACCCGTTCGTCGTGCGCGGAACGCCCGGCGCAGGTCTCGGAAGCTTCGGCGGCGACCTCTACGATACGTTGACGCGGCAGGCGACAGACGAGCCTGGCGTCAGCCACGCACTGATCGCCGAGGCGTTCAAATATCCGGACGACTATTCGAGCGCGACCTACCGCATTGATCCGAAGGCCCGCTGGCACGACGGCAAGCCGATCACGCCCGAGGACGTGATATGGTCTTTCAACTTCCTGAAGGCCAACAGTCCCCTCTACATCCGCTATTTCGCCAACGTCACCCAAGCCGTCGCGGGCAATGGCGGCGAGGTCGAATTCCGCTTCAACCAGAAGGGAAACCGGGAGCTTCCCCACATCATGGGTGATCTCGCCGTGTTGCCCAGGCATTGGTGGGAGGGGACCGATGCGTCCGGCAAGCAGCGCGACCCGACCGCGCCCACACTGGAGCCGCCGCTCGGATCGGGGCCGTACAAGATCGCCAGCTTCCGCGCCGGCTCGGAGATCGTCTGGGAACGGGTAAAGGATTACTGGGCCGCCGATCTTGGCGTGAACGCCGGCCGCAACAATGTCGACCGGAAGAAATACATCTATTTCCGCGACGAGAACGCCGCCTGGGAAGCCTTCACCAAGGGCGGATACGACGACTACCGGATAGAGAACAGGTCGCAGCGATGGGCGATCGGCTACGATTTCCCGGCGTTCAAGGCCGGCGACGTCATCAAGCACGAGTATGAGCGAACCGCCGGCAAGCCCATGCAGTGCTTCGTCATGAACCTGCGCAGGGCGCAGTTCCAGGACCGGAGGGTGCGCGAGGCGCTGACCTGGGCATTCGACTTCGAGGACATGAACCGGACCCTGTTCTACAATTCCTACAAGCGCACCCAGTCCTACTTCCAGGGCACGGAACTCGCCTCGCGCGGCCTCCCCGAAGGCCGGGAGCTCGACATCCTGAAAACGATGCAGGACCAGGTACCGCCCGAGGTCTTCACCAGGGAATTCACCCTGCCGGTCTACGACACACCGCAGTCGGAAAGGACGAATCTCCGCAAGGCGTTCGAACTCCTGAAGCAAGCCGGTTGGCAGCCGAGAGGGCGCGCACTGGTCAACGGCCAGGGCGAGCGCTTCACCATCGTCTTCCTCGGCAGGGATCCGTCGGACGAGCGCGTCGCCGGCCCGTTCATCAACAATCTGCGCAAGCTCGGCATCGACGCCAGCCTGCGCATCGTCGATGTCAGCCAATACATCAACCGCGTCCGGAATTTCGATTTCGACATGGTGACGACGGTCATGCAGCAGTCGGAATCGCCCGGCAACGAACAGCGTGACTACTGGAGTTCGGCCGCCGCCGACGCGCCGGGCTCGCAAAATCTGATGGGCATCAAGAACCCGGCGATCGACAAGCTGGTGGACCGGGTGATCTTTACCAAAGACCGCGACGACCTCGTCGCCGCGACGCGCGCGCTCGACCGGGTGCTCCTCTGGAACTACTACGTCGTGCCGCAATGGTATGCGCCCGGTTTGCGCGTCGCCTACTGGAACAAGTTCGGCATTCCGGAAAAGCAGCCGGGCTACACCGGCGTCGATTTCGATTCCTGGTGGATCGACGAGCAGAAGGCGGCGCAACTGGCCCAGAAATACAAGAGCCAGAAATGATGGGAGCCTGACTTGACAGGGCACTGGCCTCGGCGACGCTTTCTCGGGCTATGCGGCGTCGCGGCAAGCCTGCCGCTCTTGCCGCGAAAAGTGTGGGCGGGCACGCCGACCGGCACGCCGCTACATGGTCTCTCCGCCTTCGGCGACCTGAAATACGGGCCGGAATTCACCCATTTCGACTACGCCAGCCCCGACGCGCCCCAGGGCGGCGTGTTCAATTTCCCGCCGCCCAACTGGGCCTACAACCAGAACGTCGAGACCTTCAATACGCTCAACACATTCGTGCCTAAGAGCGACGCGCCGCCGCGCATGGAGATGTGCTTCGATTCGCTGATGGTGCGCGCGCTCGACGAGCCGGACGCGATCTATGGTCTGCTCGCCGAGAGCGTGACCATTTCGGACGATCGCAACAGCTATGATTTCAAGCTCAGGCCAGGGGCGAAATTCTCCGACGGCTCGCCGCTGACGGTCGACGACATCGTCTACACCTACCGGCTTTTTAAGGAGAAGGGACATCCGAGCCTGCTCCTGCCGCTCCGGGAAGCGGTCGATTTCGTCGCGGTGGACGAACACGTCTTCAGACTCGTTTTTTCGGGCCGACAGTCGGATCGGACGATCCTCGGCCTCGCGGAGTATCCGATCGTATCCAAGGCGTTCTTCGAGAAGAACCCGTTCGACGGCTCGCAGCTCAATGCGCCACTCGGCTCCGGCCCGTACAAGGTCGGACAATTCAGCGCCGGCCAATACATCGAATACGAGCGGCGCGACGACTATTGGGGACGAGACCTGCCAGTCAATCGCGGTCTCCATCATTTCGATGTCATCCGCATCGAGTTCTATCGCGAAAGGCAGGCGGGATTCGAGGCCTTCAAGAAGGGCCGCATCCTCTATCGCGAGGAATTCACCTCCAAGACATGGGCGACGGAATACGATTTTCCGGCGATCAAGGAAGGCAAGGTGGTCAAGCGCACCTTCCCAACGGAGGCGCAGCCGACGCTGCAGGGCTGGGCGATGAACCAGCGGCGCGAACGTTTCAAGGATCCGCGCGTGCGTTTCGCGATCGGCAACTGCTTCGACTTCGAATGGACGCAACGCAACCTGTTCTATGGCTCCTACGACCGCGCGCAATCGCTCTTCGCCAAGTCGGACTTCGCCGCCAGTGGCAAGCCGGCACCCGACGAACTCGCCATTCTCGAAAAATATCGCGGCCAGATACCCGAAGTCGCCTTCGGCGAGGCAGTCACCCAGCCCGTCTCGGACGGGTCCGGCCGCGACCGCAAACTATTGCGGAAAGCGCTTGAACTGCTGAAGGAGGCCGGCTGGACCCGCAAGGGCGATGTGCTGGTGAACGGCCAGGGCGAACCGCTTTCGGTCGAGCTCCTGGCCAATGATCCGGCGCTGGTGCGCATCAGCACGCCTTTCGTCGACAATATGCGCGCCATCGGCATCGGCGCGTCGATCCGGCTCGTCGACCCGGCGCAATACCAGCTCCGGCAAGCGAATTTCGATTTCGACATGATCATGATGGCCGCCTCGTTCAGCGCATCGCCAACGCGCGAGGATCTGGAGCATTATTTCTCGTCCATCGCGGCCTCGTCGGAAGGATCGCGCAACCTGCCGGGGACCAGCAGCCCCGCCATCGACGCGCTGATCGATCTCGCTGGCAGGGCGAAGAGCCGGGAGGAACTCACGACCGCCATGCGCGTGCTCGACCGGGTCTTGCGCGCGCGGCAGGACTGGATTCCAAATTGGTATCTGGCGAATCACCGTGTGGCCTACTGGGACATGTTCGGCTTCAAGGAGCCGAAACCGGACTACGGCTTTCCGGTCGAGACGCTCTGGTGGGTGGACGCGCAAAAGGCGAAGGCGATTGGCAAGGGCTGAGGGCAAAGTCGTTTCCTTCCCTCCCAAGGGCGAGGAAGAGTTCTGATGGGCGCCTATATCCTCCGGCGCCTGCGTTTGATGATCCCGACCCTGTTCGGCATCATGGCGGTTTCCTTCGCCGTCGTGCAGTTCGCGCCCGGCGGCCCGGTCGAGCAGGTCATCGCCAAGATCACCGGCCAGGGCGGCGGCCCGGGCGACAGGCTTTCCGGTGGCGGCGCCGACATGGGCGCGCAGAATTTCGATGCCGGAGGCGGCGGCGACTCGTCGCGATACCGCGGCGCCCAGGGGCTCGATCCGGAATTCATCAAGAAGTTGGAAAAGCAGTTCGGGTTCGACAAGCCGCCGCTCGAGCGCTTTTTCCTGATGCTGTGGAACTATTCCCGCTTCGATTTTGGCCGGAGCTATTTCCGCGATATCCCGGTGCTCAAGCTGATCCTTGAGAAGATGCCGGTTTCGATCTCTCTCGGGCTGTGGATCACGCTCCTGTCCTACCTGATCTCCATCCCGCTCGGCATCCGCAAGGCGGTCAAGGACGGCTCGGCCTTCGACGTGTGGACGAGCGGCATCATCATCGTCGGCTACGCCATCCCAGGCTTCCTCTTCGCCATCCTCCTGATGGTGCTCTTCGCCGGCGGTTCCTTCTTCGACTGGTTTCCGCTGCGCGGCCTGACTTCGGACAATTGGAGCCAGCTCTCCCTGCCCGGCAAGGTCTTGGACTATCTCTGGCACATCACGCTTCCGATCACGGCGATGATCCTGTCGGCCTTCGCGACGATCACTCTCCTGACGAAGAACTCCTTCCTAGAGGAAATCCGCAAGCAATATGTCGTCACAGCGCGCGCCAAGGGCCTGACAGAGCGGCAGGTGCTCTATCGCCACGTCTTCCGCAACGCGATGCTGATCGTCATCGCCGGCTTCCCCGGCGCGTTCATTTCGGCCTTCTTCACCGGGTCGCTGCTGATCGAGAATATCTTCTCGCTCGACGGG
>JBQCFA010000151.1:0-10966 GCA_051959695.1 Rhizobiaceae bacterium | reverse complement strand
GTGTTCATGTCGTTGGAATTGGTGACCAGGAGCGGCCACAGATATTGCGTCCAGCCATAGATGAACAGGATCAAGAATAGCGCGGCGATGTTGGTCTTTGACAGCGGCAGCAGGATGTCGAAGAAGAAACGCCACGGGCCGGCCCCGTCCACCCGCGCCGCCTCGACCAGTTCCGCCGGGATGGTCATGAAGAACTGGCGGAAGAGCAGCGTCGCGGTCGCGGAGGCGATCAGCGGCAGGATCAGGCCGCCGAACGTGTCGATCAGGTGAAGCTGCACCATCACCTTGTAGGTCGGCAGGATGCGCACCTCGACCGGCAGCATCAGCGTGATGAAGATGATCCAGAAGAAGGTCATCCTGAGCGGAAAGCGGAAGAATACGATGGCGTAGGCCGAGAGGATCGAGATCGCGATCTTGCCGAGCGCGACGCACACGCCGACGACCGTCGTATTGAAGAGCAGCCGCGCGGCGCTAACTCCGCCGATCTTCTGCACGCCGCCGAAAATCGCCTCGTAGTAATTGTGCAGGAATTGGCTCCCCGGCAGGAGTGGCAGCGGTGGGCTAAGGATTTCGCTGAGGCTGTGGGTCGAGGCCACGAAGACGTAGTAGATCGGGAAGGCCACGATCAGGATGCCTAGGATCAGGAGCGCATGCGCGATGATCCGGCTGGTGATGCTTGTCGTCATCATCCCGCGTCACCCATAGTGCACCTTGCGCTCGATGTATCGGAACTGGATCGCCGTCAGCGCGATGACGATGACCATGAGGATGACCGACTCCGCCGCCGAGTCGCCAAGGATCAGATTGACGAAACCGTCCTTGTAGACCTTGTAGACCAGTGTCTCGGTCGCCCTCCCCGGGCCGCCGCCGGTCACCGCGTCGATGATGCCAAACGTGTCGAACAGCGCATAGACGGTGTTCACGACGAGCAGGAAGAAGGAAGTCGGCGCAAGCAGCGGAAACGTGATCGTCCAGAAGCGTCGCGTCTCGGTCGCGCCGTCTATGGAGGCCGCTTCGAGCAGCGATTTCGGGATCGACTGCAGGCCCGCGACGAAGAACAGGAAATTGTAGCTCACCTGCTTCCACGCGGCGGCCGCGATCAGCAGCGTCATCGCCTGGCCGCTTTTCAGGAGCGGGTCCCAGTCGAGACCGAGCCAGCGCAGCGGAAAGGCGAGCGTCCCGAAGGACGGGTTGAACATGAACAGCCACAGCATGCCGGCGATTGCCGGCGCCACCGCGTAGGGCCAGATCATAAGAGTGCGGTAGAAGCCGCGGCCGAAGATGATCTTCTCCGCCATGACCGCCAGAAGCAGCGCAACCGCCATCGATATGACCGTGGTCAGGACGGCAAAGATGATGGTTACTTCCAGCGAATTGATATAGTTCGGCTGCGAAAGCACATGCTTGAAATTGGCCAGCCCGACGAACTTGCTCTTCAGTCCGAACGGGTCCTCGCGCAACATCGACTGCCGCACGGCCTGAAAGGCCGGCCAGTAGAAGAAGACGAGTGTGATGGCGAGTTGCGGCGCCACCAGCAGGTAAGGAAGCAATTTATGCGGAAAGGTTGCGCGTTCCGTCACCGTCCGTCCCCGCGGTTCCCGCAATAGCCGTCAACAGAAACGCGCCTGTCCGCGCATTGGCGCGGACAGGCGGTGTTCCAGAGCGCGCCCTTACTGTCCAATCGCCTGCTGGATGGCGGCGTTGCCACGCTCGACCGCATTGTCGAGCGCCTGCTTGGCGGTCTCCTTGCCGGCCAGCATCTTCTCGAACTCTTCGTTCTCGATGTCGCGAACCTGCGGCAGGTTGACGAGACGCACGCCCTTGGAATTGTCGGTCGGCGCCTTGCCGGTCATTTCGAGGATCGGCGTATCGCGGCCGGGGTTCTTGTCGTAGAAGCCGGACTTCTTGGTGGCGTCATAGGCCGCGAGCGTGATCGGGATGTAGCCCGATGTCTCGTGCAGATAGACCTGCACGTCGGTCTTGGACAGGTAGTTGAAGAACGCCGCCACGCCTTTGTACTCCGCATCCGACTTGCCGGCGAAAACCCACAGGCTGGCGCCGCCGGGAATGGTGTTCTGCGGAGCGTTCTTGGCGCTGGAATCGTAGGGCAACTGGCCGGTGCCGAAATTCATCTTCGCCTTGATGATGTCGCCGATGCCGCCGGACGATTCCGTCATGATGCCGCAAGTGCCTGCCAGGAATATCTGCTTGGCCTCAGAGGTGCGGCCGCCATATTTGAAGGTGCCGTCCTTGGCGAGGTCGGCGAGCGCCTGGAAGTGGTTGACGAAGATCGGCGCGTTGATCTCGAGCTTCACGTCGGTGCCGGCCAGGCCGTTCTGGTTGGTGCCGTAGGGCACGTCGTTCCAGGCGGCGAAATTCTCGAGATGGATCCAGGTGAGCCAGGTCGAGGTGTAGCCGCACTCCGCGGCGCCGCTCGACTTGATCTTCTTGGCATCGGCCCAGACTTCGTCCCAGGTCTTGGGCGGCTTGTTCTCGTCCAGCCCTGCCTTCTTGAAGATGTCCTTGTTGTAGTAAAGGATCGGCGAGGAGGAATTGTAGGGGAAGGACAGCATTGTGCCGTCGGGCTTGGAATAGTAAGCGACGACGCCGGGGATGTACTGGCTCTTGTCGAACTTGAATCCCGCGTCGCTGAGGACATCGGCCACAGGCTTGATTGCGCCCTCGGCGTTCATCATCACGCCGGTGCCGACGTCGAAGACCTGGATGATGTCGGGTGCCTGGCCCGCGCGGAAGGCGGCGATGCCGGCGTTCAGCGTCTCCGGATAGGTCCCCTTGAACACGGGCACGACCTCGTAGTCGCTCTGGCTGGCGTTGAAGTCCTTGGTGAGCTTGTTGACCACTTCGCTGTTGGCGCCGGTCATGGCGTGCCACCAGGTGATCTGCGTCTTGGCCGCGGCGAGCGCTGGCGCCATGACGGTGAGCGCCGTCGCTGCGGCGAGAAGGGTGCGGAATTTCATTTCGTTCTCTCCCGTGAGAAGCCGTTTGGTACGGTTCGTTCTTGGCCGGCTTCTATTACGTATCGATGACAGCATCAGGGCGGAGCAATGTCCAGTCCCTGTTTGCGCATAACCGAAAATAAATCGCGATTCAAACGCACCAAAAGCGAAGATCACAAGCTATGTGGCGTCCACGTCATCGGCCTGTGGCCGGGGTCGGCGCGAATCCGCTCCAGCCATGCCACGACGGCCGGGAATTCGCCGAGATCGTAACCGGCATATTCCGCATCCTGGGTGTAGGCGAAGAGCGCGATGTCCGCCACGCTCAACGTTGGCCCGGCGATGAAGCGCGTCTTCGCCAATTGCGTCTCCATGACGCCGAGCGCCCTGTTGCCCCCGGCGAGCGTCTCGGCCAGCCGTTCGGGCGTGGCGAGCGCCTTCCGCTCACTATAGCGGACGAGCGCACGGCGCACGGCGATATAGGGCTCATGGCTATATTGCTCGAAGAACAGCCATTGATGCACCACGCCGCGTTCGTAGCGGTCCGTCGGCAGGAAGCGGGTCCCCTCGCCCAGATAAAGCAGCATGGCGTTCGATTCCCAGAGAAGCCGCCCGTCCTCCAGTTCCATCAGCGGCACCTTGCCGTTCGGGTTCTTCGCCAGGAAATCCGCCGTCCGCGTCGAGCCGTCGCGCGAATTGACCTCGACGTGGCGGAACGGTTGGCCGAGCTTGGCGGCCAGCAGCCTCGGCTTGTAGCAATTGCCGCTGTCGAGCGAGCCGTAGAGCGTGATCATGGCGCCAATCTCCTTTCGGGGCGCGCGGACTATGACCAGTGGGTGCGCCGGAAGAAAACGAATAGTTTTGCGCGATTGATCAGCCGGACTGATCGATCTTCACTTGAACAGCGGCACCACGTTGGCGTCCGGCCGGAGCAGCACGTCTATCCTGAGCGGCGAGGGATCGAAGACCGTACCCGCGAGCCTTGGCGGCGAAAAGAGGAAGCCCTGCATATAGTCGGCGCCGGCCTCCACCGCGCAGGAAAGGTGCTCCGGAGTCTCTATGCCCTCGACGAGGACGTGCGCGTTGAGGTCATGCAGGCCGGAAACGAAGCTCTTGAACAGCGCCGCGGCCGCCGGGACGGCGGCGATCTGATGGAACCAGCCGCCGTCGATCTTGACGATGTCGGGACGGATGAGTTTCACCCGATCGAGATTGGAATGGCCGATGCCGAAATCGTCGACCGCGAGGCGGATGCCGTGCCGGCGCATCTCCCCGGCCATCCTGGTCAGCGTGCCGAGATCCTGCGCCTCGGTCTCCAATATCTCACAGACGAGCAGATGGCTCTCGAGCTGGATTTCTCCGTAGCGGCCAGCAATGAATTCCAGTTCCTTTACCATGAAAGCGAAATCGCTGCCGGTGCGGGGATCGAAATTGAAGAAGAGCACCAGCCCCGGCTCGCCGATATTGTCGTAGTTGCGAAGGTGCAGCGTGCGGCACAGGGTCTCGACGAACACCTTGTCCTGCGGAGGCGCCGCTTCGAAGAATTCCTCCGGCGGAACCGGTTCGCCATCGAAGAACGGCATGACCAGCCCCTCGACGGCAAAGGGCCTGAGCAAGCCGGCCTCGCGCACGAAAATCTTCTGGTAGGCGCTCTTCAGGACGAAGTCGCGATAGCGTCCCTGTTCGATGCCGATCTCGTCGGCGACGATGGCGTCGCGGACCCGTCGTGGATGTTTCATGACTTGGCGCCCTAGCTTCCGGCGGCGCGGCGGCCGAAGGGCTGCCGTAGCGCCCTGGCCGGCGGCGCCGGGCGGGACGACATCGAAGGTTCCTCCGGCATGGCCTGAGCGCGCCGGCGCTCGTCGACAGACCGGATGTCGGGCCGTGCCTGCTCGAAGACGGAAAAGCGGGTCGGCGCGATCTCGGGCCGCGCGAGCACGTAGCCCTGCACCATCGAGGCCCCGGATCGCTCGGCTAGGTCGAGCTGCCAGCCTTCCTCGATCCCTTCGAAAACGGTAGAGATGCCGCGCGCGGCGAAGGTGTCGACCATGGCGCTCAGCAGCGCGAAGCCGGGACCGGACTCCATCAGCCGCGTGATCCAGTAGGCGTCGAACTTGACGATGTCCGGTTGCAGTTCCTCGATCCGCCTTATGTCGGAATAGTCCGAACCGTAATCATCGACCGCGATACGGTAGCCGTGCCCGCGAAGTGCCTCCACGAACCGGTACAGCACGTCGTCGGAGGCCGTGTGCTGCTCCGTGACCTCGCAAACGATGCGGCTCGGTTCGATATTCGCTTCGTGCAGCACCAGCCGCATGTCGCGAAGCGCCGTCTCGGTGATCTCGCGATCGTTGAACAGCGATGGATCGAAATTGATGAAGAGGCTCGCCTCGGTGGCGAGACAGGCGCCGGCATTGAGCAGGTGCAACGTGCGGCAGAGCGTTTCCACGTGGAAGCGGTCGAGCGGTGGGATGCTAGGGAAGAAAACGCCGGGCGAAACCGGTTCGCCGTGCCGCTGCGGGCGGATCAGCCCCTCAAAGGCGGCGATGGACAAGTGCCCTTCACGGAAGGCGAAGATCGGCTGGAAGGCGCTTCTCAACGTGAACGTGCCCCACACCCCGGTCGAGGTGCCGTCCTCCTGTCGGATGATGTGCGCAAGGCCGACACTCCGCGACAAGGTTTTCCCCGGCGTTCGACGTCTCTGTTCTCGCGGGATTGGTGCAGCGAAGCTTTTACCGCCGGTTAAAATGGCCGGCAAAATCTAGACGTGGCGCCCGGGCGAGCCTTGCAGTTTGCCCCGCGATCGGACATGAGAGGCGCGGCATTTTCAGCCCTTACTGGAGATATTCAGATGGCCTTCCTCGCCGACGCCCTTTCACGCGTGAAGCCTTCCGCGACCATCGCGGTGAGCCAGAAGGCGCGCGATCTTAAGGCGAAAGGCCGCGACGTGATCGGGCTTGGCGCCGGCGAGCCGGATTTCGACACGCCAGACAACATCAAGAACGCCGCGATCGACGCCATTCGGCGGGGCGAGACCAAGTACCCGCCCGTTTCCGGCATCGCCCCGCTGCGCGAGGCGATCGCGAAGAAGTTCAAGCGCGAGAACAATCTCGACTACAGGCCCGAGCAGACCATCGTCGGTACCGGCGGCAAGCAAATCCTGTTCAACGCGCTCATGGCGACGCTTAACCCCGGCGACGAGGTTGTGATCCCGCGCCCCTACTGGGTCAGCTATCCGGAGATGGTGGCCATCTGCGGCGGTACCTCCGTCTATGCCGAGACCTCCATCGACAACGGCTTCAAGCTGACGCCGCAAGCCCTTGAAAAGGTTATCACGCCAAAGACCAAGTGGCTGATCTTCAACTCGCCGTCGAACCCTTCCGGCGCCGCCTATACCGAAGCCGAACTGCGGGCGTTGGCCGACGTGCTTTTGAAGCACCCTCACGTCTGGACGCTGACCGACGACATGTATGAGCACCTGACCTACAACGACTTCGTCTTCAAGACGATCGCCGAGGTCGAGCCGGGGCTCTACGAGCGCACGCTGACCATGAACGGCGTCTCGAAGGCCTATGCCATGACCGGCTGGCGCATCGGCTACGCCGCCGGCCCGATACAGCTCATCAAGGCGATGGACATGATCCAGGGTCAGCAGACCTCTGGCGCCTGCACCATCGCGCAATGGGCTTCGGTCGAGGCACTGAACGGCCCGCAGGATTTCGTCGCGAAGAACAAGGCCGTCTTCCAGAACCGCCGCGATCTCGTCGTGTCTATGCTCAACCAGGCGCGCGGCATCACCTGCCCGGTTCCGGAAGGCGCCTTCTACGTCTATCCCTCCTGCGCCGGCCTGATCGGCAAGAAGGCCGCATCCGGCAAGACGATCGCGACCGACGAGGATTTCGTTACCGAGCTTCTGGAGGCGGAGGGCGTCGCGGTGGTGCATGGCTCCGCCTTCGGGCTGGGACCCAACTTCCGCATCTCCTACGCTACCTCGGAGGAACTGCTGGAAGAGGCCTGCATCCGCATCCAGCGCTTCGCCGGAAGCCTGGGATAGTTCGGTCTAAAGGCGGAAAGCCCCGGGGAAGCGGCTTTCCGATCCTTTCTCCGTGACGATACAAAATCTGGACTAGGCGGCACTTTCCGCCGGGCCTAGAGTGGACGCTGTTCGCCGCGCATGGACAGGCGGCGGACGCCACGCAAACGTGCGCGCATGTTCCTATCCGACCGGAGCGGTACGATCGGCGCCACCAGCATCGATGTTTCATCGACTGTTTGCGGAAATGGCGGAGGTACCAATGTGCCGTCCACCGCCTCTCATGACCGGGCCCCGGGGGCAGATCAGATGAGGAAAACATGCCGATATTTCTCGACCGCCATGAAATGCAAGGCGCGACCGCAGCGGACGTGGCCGCCGCACATCTGAAGGATCTGGAGATACAGGACCAGTACGGCGTCCGCTACCTGACCTATTGGTTCGATGAACCGCGTGGATCGACGTTCTGCCTGGTCGATGCTCCGAATATCGAAGCTGCCAAAAAGGTGCATGAAGTTGCTCACGGCATGGTGCCGGGCGAGTTCCTTCAAGTCGACCTCTCGGCCGTGGAAGCGTTCCTCGGCCGTATTGCCGACCCTGGGGGGCACGGCCACAGGCATGCGCCACGGATAGACGCGGCCCACCGGACGATCATGTTCACCGACATCGTCGATTCGACGGGCATGACGACGCGGCTCGGCGATGCCCGCGCTGTCGAGATGGTGCGTACGCACGATTCGATCGTCCGCCGCTCGCTCCGCGAAACCGGCGGACGCGAGGTGAAACACACCGGCGACGGCATCATGGCCTCGTTCGAGGACGCCGCCCACGCGGCGGCATGCGCCCGCGCCGTCCAGAGCACGATCGCCGCGTTCAATCGCGAGAGTTCCGAGGCGCTTGGCGTCAGGATCGGCATCCATGCCGGCGAACCGGTCGAGGACAGCAACGACCTCTTCGGCTCCACCGTCCAGATGGCGGCAAGGCTTTGCAAGGAGGCCGCGCCGTCGGCGATCCTCATCTCGGAGGACGTCCGTGGCGCCCTGTCGGCCGACCCAGGGATCCGGATGCTGGGCAGCAGCGTACTGAAGGGCTTTCCCGTAGCTGTGACGCTATACGAACTCGTCTGGAGCTGAGATAGCTTCATCCTGTCCATCCCGGGTGCTGCCCGACTCGACGCACGCCTGCGACGCGCGCCGCTTGCCCTATCGGCGGCCGGGGCAATAGTATCTCTGTCCGTCTGCCGATCCGGCGCGGACGGCGATACGCTGGCGCAAGGAGGAGGCGGACATGGCGTTCTGGAAGAGCATCGCGGCGGCGTTGGGCATGGCGGCAATGGGAGCGACCACGGTCGCGGCGGCAGCAGACCGGCCGATCGTCTTCGTCCATGGTGACAGCGACAATGCCGGGCTGTGGATGGTGCAGATCTGGCGTTTCGAATCGAACGGCTACCCGCGCGACCTGCTCTTTCCGGTCGACCTCCGGCACCCTCAGGCGCGCGGTGACGACGCGGTGCCCGAAGAGAACCGTTCCTCGACCACCGATGTCGCAAGCGAACTCGCCGGGGATGTGGCGCGCGTGCTGATAACCACGAAAGCCGACAAGGTCGATTTCGTCGCCAATTCGCGCGGTTGCCAGACGACGCGCAATTATCTGAAGAACGGTGGCGGCAAATACGTCGCCGACACCGTCGTGCTTGCCGGCTGCGTGCATCACGGCGTCTTCAACAATCCGAACGGCGCGCAGGGCTCCGAATATAACGGCATGGGCAAGTTCCTCACCCAGCTCAATGCCGGGTCGGAGGTCGAGGATGGAGTGAAGACCTACACGATCCGCTCGGAGAAGTATGACCTCTACAACCAGCCGATGGGCGATTTCATCGGCATGGCAGGCAAGCCGATCGGCGGCAGCTACACCGGGCCCGAGCTCAAGGGGGCGACTAACATCACGCTCCCTGGCATCATCGATCATCGCGGTACGGCCTATTCGCCGGAAGCCTTCAAGGTCATCTACAAGGCGATCACCGGCAAGGACGCCGAGACCATCGATGTCACCCCCGAGGAGCATCCGGTGCTCGACGGCAAGGTCTCCGGCTGGGTGAACGGATCGCCGACCAACGTGCCGCTCGCCGGCGCGAAGGTCGAGATCTTCAAGACCGATCCCAAGACCGGCGAACGCATGGGCGAAGCGGTTCATACAAAGACGGTCGGCGAAGACGGCATGTGGGGGCCCTTCACAGCCGATCCCAAGCAGACCTACGAATTTGTCGTCACGGCCGAGGGCTATCCCGTCCAGCACATCTACCGCTCGCCCTTCCCGCGCAGCTATGCCTACGTCAATCTGCGCCTGTATCCGAAGGAGGGCCCTGAGCTCACGTCGAAATCGCATGTCGGCATGATGCGCCCTCGCGGCTATATCGGCGCCGAGCGTGACACCGTCACGTTCGACGGCAACAAGGCCGACGTGCCGCCCGGCGACGTGCCGCATGTGTGGAAATTGTTCAAGACTTTCGACGACGCGACGCCGCGAACGGTGGTCGGATCGCTCAACGGCGAGACGATCGCCGCCCGCTCATGGCCGAGTGACGGCAATAACGTCTGGATCGAATTGACCTATTGAATGCAAGGCATTGCCGGCCGCCCCGCGGAACGCTGCCATCCACAGGACGTTTTGATCCATGATCGACCGAAAAAGCGATCTGGCGCGAATCCGCGCCGCATACGCCCGCGAGATGATGCAGGCAAGCGGTTCGGATGACCTGCGGCTCGAACAGGCCTTCGCCCACGTGCCGCGCGAGGATTTCGTCGGCCCCGGCCCGTGGATGATCATGGGGCTCGGCGGCGCTCTTGCCGGCGACCCTTACACCCCGACTGTGGACGCCGATCCGGCCCATCTCTACCGCAACGCACTGGTCGCGCTCGACGAGAGCAAGGGCATCAACAACGGCAAACCCGCGCTGCACGCCGCCTGGATCGCAGCGGTCGCCCCCGGTCCCGGCGAGACCGTTGCGCATATTGGCGCCGGCACCGGATACTACTCCGCCATCCTGAGCGTCCTGGTGCTGCCGGGCGGCCGGGTCCATGCTTTCGAGATCGAGCCGGCGCTGGCGCAGCGGGCGCGGATGAACCTCGTGGCATTCCCGAACGTCGAAGTAGTCGAGGGAGACGCCACCTCCCTCACCCTCCCCGCCTCGGACATCATCTATGTCAATGCCGGCGTGGTGGCGCCGCCCGCCTCGTGGCTGAAGGCGCTGAAGCCTGGAGGCCGGCTGATTTTCCCGTGGCGCCCGTCCGAGGAGGTTGCGCTCACCCTGCTTGTGACGCGCAGGGGCAAAGGTTTCGAAGTGAAGCCGCTGATGCCGTCCTGGTTCATCCCCTGTATCGGCGCATCCCGGAGCGGAGCGCATGCGAAGCTGCCGGACCGTGAGACGGCGCAATGCACCCGCTCGATCCGGCTCATAGCCGACAGGGAGCCCGATGCCACCGCGACCGCGATCATCGGCGATGTCTGGTTCTCGTCGGAACCGGTCGATGGGTAGGGAGACCGGTCCGGCCCCAACTTATCCCCTGATACTCTTGCCCTTGCCGCAAAGCCGTGTGACGATACCCTGACGACGGGACAATGGGCCCGAGAAAAGGGACCGAACCTCCCGCCGCGCGACGGCCGCAGGGCCGGCCGCCGCTCAACCGGAAACGCTTGAGAGGAGGTCGGGCATCATGGGTAGTCGCGCGGGCGGAAGGCGCCAGGGACCGAAATGCGTCGCCATCATCGGTCCCTTCGCAAGCGGAAAGACGACACTTCTCGAGGCGATTCTCGCCCGCACCGGCGCCATTCCCAAGCAGCACGCGGTCGGATCGGGAAACACGGTCGGTGACCATTCCGCCGAGGCGCGCGCCCACGCCATGAGCGTGGAAGCCAGCGTCGCCACCGCCGAGTTCATGGGCGAGCAGATGACGTTCGTCGACTGCCCCGGCTCGAT
>JBQCFA010000150.1:0-2985 GCA_051959695.1 Rhizobiaceae bacterium | reverse complement strand
ATCATCCAGAACGCCGGGAAGGTGACGAGAGCCAGCAGGAACGACCCGAAGGCATAGGTTCTGGGCCTGCCCCAGCGGTCCGAAAGCCGCCCGAAGACCGGGATGGTGAAGATCATCACGAAGGCGGACAGGGTGACCAGGACCAGCGCCGTAGTCCGCGGAATCTCCACGTATTTCGACAGGTAGAACACGGAAAACACCGCGAAGACGTTGAAGAACACCCCGTCGATGAAGCGCGCGCCCATGCCGAGCAGAATGTTCTTCGGGTATTCACGGAGCATGTCCATGAAGGGCAGCTTCGATTCCGCCACCGTCCCCTTGATCCTCGAGAATTCCGGCGTTTCAAGGATCTTCAGCCGCACGTAAAGGCCGACGCCGACGAGCACGAAGCTCAGCAGGAAGCCTATGCGCCAACCCCACGCCATGAACTGGTCGTTGGGCAGGAGCGACATCAACGCGGTGACGCCGGAGGCAAGGCACAGCCCGATCGCGAGCCCGACCTGGGGCAGGCTTGCATAGTAGCCTCTCTTGTTGTGCGGCGCGTACTCGTAGGCCATGAGGACGGCTCCTCCCCACTCGCCACCGATGCCGAGACCCTGCAGCACGCGCAGCACCAGGAGCAGGATAGGGGCGGCGACGCCGATCTGCGCGTAGGTCGGAAGCAGCCCCATCAGCACGGTGCCGACGCCCATCACCATCAAGGTCAGGATGAGCATGCTCTTGCGGCCGATCTTGTCGCCGAAATGGCCGAAGATGACGCCGCCCAGGGGGCGGGCCACGAAGCCCACGGCGAACGTGGCGTAGGCAAGCAACGTCGAGATGAGCGGGTCGTGCGTCGGGAAGTAAAGCGTGTTGAAGACGATGCCGGCGACGATGCCGTAGAGAAAGAAGTCGTACCATTCGACCGTCGCCCCGAGGACGCTCGCGAGAACGACCCTCCTTATCTGGCGGGCATCGGCATCTGCTGCGGCTGATCTAGCCATTCTCTCCTCCTGGGCGGCCCTTTCCTCTCCATATCCTCCCTGATCATGTCGGCGGCCTTCTCTCCGATCATGATGGCGGGTACGTTGGTATTTCCGGAAACCAGTGTCGGCATGATCGAGCAATCGACGACCCAAAGACCGTCGAGCCCGTGCACCCTGAGACGCGCATCGACCACGGCTTCGTCGTCGGCGCCCATCCGGCAGGTGCCCGCCGGATGGAAGATGGTGGCCCCGTGCGTTCGCGCGAACTGCAGAAGCTCCGCGTCTTCCTGCAATTCCTTGCCGGGCAGGACTTCGCGGGCAATATAGTCGAGCAGCGGCTGGGTCGACGCGAGACGGCGGGCGAATCGCATCGCCGCGACGACGCATCGGCGGTCCGTCTCCTCGGCCAGGTAATTGGCATGGATGAGGGGGGCGGCCATCGGGTCGGCGGAGGCGAGGGTGATCGTACCCCTGCTTTCGGGCCGTAGCTGGCAGACCGAAAGCGTCATGCCCGGGAAGTCATGGACCTTGCCGCCGGCCATGTCGGCGGACAGCGTGCCCACATGGAACTGGATATCGGGCGTATCGGATTCCGGCAGGACGCGCGTGAACAGGCCGCCCTGGTTGATGCCGATCGCGAGCGGTCCCGACCGGAACAGCAGCCACTGAAGACCCATCCTGGCGCGCCCGTAGAGCGACCGGAGCTGATCGTTGGTGGTGACGGGCCTGGTGCATTCGTAGATGAGCCGGACCTGGAGGTGATCCTGCAAATTGCGGCCGACGCCGGGCAGGTCGGCGACGACGGGAATGCCGTGGCGTTTCAACTCGCCGGCGTCCCCGACGCCCGAAAGCTTGAGAAGCTGCGGCGACTGCACCGCGCCGGCCGAGAGGACGACGCCGCGCCGCGCCGAAATCGTCCGTTCCCGGCCGTCCTGGCGGTAGGTGACGCCTCGCGCCCGCTTGCCCTCGAAATTCACGCGGGTGACGCGCGCTTCGGTCAGGATCGCGACGTTGGAGCGGCGCTCCGCCGGGCGCAGATAGCTTTGCGCCGCGCTCGCCCGCCAGCCGTTGCGGGTGGTGAGCTGGTAATATCCGGCGCCCTCCTGGTCCCTGCCGTTGAAATCCTCCGTGCGGGGGACGCCGCAGGCCTCGGCCGCGCCGATGAAGGCTTCGATCAGCTCGTCGGTGTGGGGAATGCTCGATACGGAAAGAGGGCCGGAATGGCCATGGCGCTGGTCCTCGTGGAAGGAATCGTTGCTCTCGGACTTCACGAAATAGGGCAGCACGTCGCTGGCGCCCCAGCCGACATTTCCGAGATCGCGCCAACGGTCGTAGTCGGCATCCTGGCCGCGGATGACGATGAGGCCGTTGATCGACGACGACCCGCCCAGCACCCGGCCGCGCGGCCAGTAGATGCGACGGCCGCCCATCGTGGCTTCGGGCTCGGTCTCGAAACGCCAGTTGACTCGGTCGTCCCACATCGTCTTGCCGTAGCCGATGGGCAAATGGATCCAGAAGCTCTTGTCGCGGGGGCCGGCCTCGATGAGCGCGATCCTGTAGCGTCCGCCCTCGCTGAGACGGTTCGCCAGCACGCAACCGGACGAGCCGGCGCCGACGATAATGATATCGAATTCCGCTGAGGATTGCTCCGCCATCTCGCAGCACCTCCCGAGACGGGAAAGGTGTCAGAAGCAATATTACGTGTCAACTATTCAGTGAGACAAAATATCTCATATAGTGAGACAAAAGTGGAAAAGGTCCCCCCGGCCCGACGTGGCGAAGCGGATTTGGAAACCGGGTTGGGCTCTGGTAATCATTGGCGCTGAAAGGGCGGGCCTCATGAAGCCGGACAGACGACAGGAAGGCGAGACGGTTTCGGTCGTGACGCGGGCGCTCGACCTGATCGAGACCATCGCGAGGGCAGGGCGGGCGCGGACCGCGCCGGAGCTGTGCACGCTGCTCGACCTGCCGAAGCCGACTGTCCATCGACTGTGCCAGCGGCTGGAAAGCGAGGGCTACC
>JBQCFA010000149.1:0-5961 GCA_051959695.1 Rhizobiaceae bacterium | reverse complement strand
CCACGACGCCGTGGTGCTGAAGACGCTGGGAGCCACGAGGCGCACGCTGATCGCCGCCTCGCACTGGAATATGCGCTGCTCGGCCTGGCGACGGCGGTCTTTGCGCGTTTCGCCGGCGGCGTGTCGGGCTGGTACGTGGTGACGGAGATCATGAAGCTGCCGTCGCACTTCTTGCCCGAGGTCGCCGTCTCCACGGTGGCCATTTCGCTGGCGCTGACCGTCGGGTTCGGCCTCGCCGGAACGTGGCGAGTGCTCGGCCAGAAAGCAGCGCCGGTCCTGCGCAATCTGTGATTTTCTTTCCGAACGCCTGTCAGCGCGGCCGGCGCCGGGGCCTTTCGGGCTTGGCCGCATCCTCGCCGGTCCGCCGTGCTTCCGAGGCCAGCATGATCGGGATGCCGTCGCGCACGGGAAAGGCAAGATGCGCCAGCGGCGAGACCAGTTCGTTGCGCTCGCGATCATATGTCAGCGGCCCGCGCGTGAGCGGGCAGGCAAGAAGCTCCAGCATTCTCGGATCGATGGCGGCGCTGCGCGTGCTGTCGGGCATGTCGGCTCCTTTCCGTCGGCGGAACGATAGCGCACGGCCTGCCGCGACGCGACGCCCTTTTCTGGCTAGAGCATTTCCGGCGAAAACGGGATCGCCTTCAATGCTCTATCTCTGTGTTCTTACACAATTCCAGGCGCAAAAACCGCTTCACGCTTTTGCTGGAATTACTCTATTGCAGGCTTGACCCGAAATCTTCGCGGTCGCGGGCCAGCGCCATCTCGGTGATGGCGATCAGCGTTTCGGCGCGCGTCTTTAGATCTGGCGCCTCCAGCAGCGCCTGCTTCTCCGCCGCGCCGTAGGGCGACATCATCGACAGCGCGTTGACGAGCACGGCGTTCTCGGCGCGGCTGACGCTTTCCCAGTCCGCTTCCAGATTGTTCGCCTCCAGATAAGCCCGGAACACCTTGAGGAGAGCCGGACGGTTCACGTCCTCCGCGCCTTTCTCCTCGTCGAGATCACCAAGGAAGGGGAGCACGCGGCACTGGCGGAACGAGGTGCGGACCTGGAGTTCGTCGGCGATACGGAAGCGGCAGATGCCCTGCAACGAGATGAGATAGCGGCCGTCGCCGGTTTCGGCGAATGTGGCGATCCGGCCGGCGCAGCCGACCGCGCACAGTTCCGGCTCGCCATCGGACTGCACGCTGCCTTCCAGGCTAGGCTGGATCATACCGACGATACGGTCACCGCCGATCACGTGATCCACCATTTCCAGGTAGCGCGGCTCGAAGATGTTGAGCGGCATGCGGCCGCCGGGCAGCAGCAGCGCCGCCGAGAGCGGAAACACCGGGATCACCGCCGGGATGTCGCTCGCTTTCCTATATTGCCTGTTTCCAGCCTGCACCGTCTCGCTCTTCGCCCGGCAATCGATATGGCGCGCCGCTATCCTATCTCAAGTCCGAACCCGGTATCCGCTCGCTCCCGGCGGTCGGCCCGTTTCTCATGAAAACAGCAGCGAGGAGAGCTTCCTGCGTGCCGACAGCGTCGCCTCGTCGGCCATGCCCCATGCTACGAAGAACTGTAGCAGTTGGGCACGCGCTCCGTCGTCCTTCCACGAGCGGTCGGCCCTGACGATGGCCAGGAGATTTTCGGCGGCTTCCTCGCGCTTCCCCATCGCGTTCTGGACCATGGCGAGATCGAAGCGCGCCTGGTGGTCCTTCGGATCCGCGGCCAGACGACGTTCGAGCTCGGCCGGATCGCCAAGCTCCTTGACCTGGCGCGCCATGGCGATCTTGGCGCGGACGGCCGCCACGGCAGCATGCTCCGCCTTGTCGGCGGGCGCTGACGCAATCAGCTCCGACGCGTGGTCGATATCGCCCGCTTCGAGAAGAAGCTCGGCAAGGCCGGCAAGCGCATCGACATTGTCCGGCGCTTCTGCAAGCACCGCCGAATATATCTGCTGCGCCATGCCGCTGTCACCTTGCTGGCGGGCCTCGGCCGCGGCTGCGAGCGCTTCCTCGAGGCCCGCCGCGGCCGGATCGCCGCCTAGCTTCTCGATGAACGCGCGCACCTGGCTCTCCGGCACAGCGCCCATGAAGCCGTCGACAGGCTGCCCGTCGCGGAAGGCGATAACCGCCGGAATCGACTGGATGCCGAGCTGGCCGGGAATGGAGGGATGCTCGTCGATGTTCATCTTGACCAGCTTGACCGCGCCCTTGGCCTCGCGCACCGCTTTTTCCAGCGAAGGCGTCAACTGCTTGCAAGGGCCGCACCAGGGCGCCCAGAAATCGACCAGGACCGGCTGATTGCGCGATTCGCGGATGACGTCGGTTGCGAAATTCGCTGTCGTGGTATCCTTGATCAGGTCGCCCGTCGGCGCCTTGCCGGACGCATCGGCAAAGCCACCACCCGGGCCGGGGTTACCGTCAGGCCGTTCGCCGAACCGCACCTCGGTCCTGTAGCCCTGGGCCCCGCCGCCATAGGGCGACTGAGGCGAATTGTCCTGATTGCTCATGGGCTTCCCTTCCATGCCTTAGCCGGGCGCGTTTCTGCGCGGAGCGGCTCCCTGCGGGGCGCGGCGATGCTGCTCACCAATGTTGGCGATCACGATGCGACTTTCAAGACATGCGCCTCGTGGCCCGTCGCCTTCAGAAAGGCGAGGAGGTCGTCGCGACGGATCGATGTGGTCGCCTCGTTCGTCAGCGGATGCGCGTTGATCGTCTCCTCGCGCACGACCGCCTCGTCGAGGATCACTTTCACGCGTCCGCCGGCATCGTTGAAGGCCCCGAAAACGCTGACTGCGCCAGGGGCGACGCCGAGCAGTTCCATGAGAGCATCCGGCTTTCCGAAGGATACGCGGCCGGACGCGCCGATCAGCGAATGTATCGTCTTGAGGTCGACCACGGCGTTTTCCTCGACCGTGACCAGAAAATAGGCGCCCTTCTTGTCCTTGAGGAAGAGGTTCTTGGTGTGGGCGCCCTCGATCCCGCCGCGCAGCGACTGGGATTGCGCTACCGTGAAGAGCGGCGGATGGCGGATGGTGGAAACCGGGATGCCGAGGCCGTCGAGAAAGGCGAAAAGTTCATCGGGCGTTTTCGGCATGCGCAGTCTCTCCGTCACGGGATAGGGCGGGTTTAAGGCCTTTCGCCGTTGCGCGAAAGCCCAAGTCGGTGCGATGGCGCATGCCTTGAAGGCCAGACCTGCAGTGACGGACCGCGGAACGGCTGCGTCGCGTCGCGTCTTGCTTTCTCCACGTTCGCGTTGACGAACGCCGGCGGCGCGGAACGGTGCGTGGCGTCCCTGTCCGTCCCCAAGGCGTCGATGCCGCTTTACACGCCGCCAGCGTCGAAAGCTCTCCCGGTGCGTCGACATTTCGCAGTTGCAATCGCTCTTTGCTTCGGCCATATAGGCGTCGCTTGCGGCCTCTTGGCCGCGCGAGCGGGTGTAGCTCAGGGGTAGAGCACAACCTTGCCAAGGTTGGGGTCGAGGGTTCGAATCCCTTCGCCCGCTCCAGAATTTCAAAACAAAGCAGTGGCTTGGATATTCCCCTGAGGGGACGAACCGAAGACACTGCTTTTCGCAGGGCCGATTCCTCCACATCGTCTCCAAAGACTGCCGGTTACCGGATGTGACCGGGGCTTCGGCGTCGCAGCCTATTCTCGAGACCGCACAGTCCTCGTGCGCGGCGTGGTGCGAAGTTTGCTTGGCAGAAAACCTCATATCGCGCTCAAGAAGGGCGCCGCTTGGACCTAGACTGTGTCGATGGTCGTCCCTGGCTCCGATGCCACGCGGCTTACCTACGACCTCGGCGTCTATGGATCGCCGTCCGGCGGGAAAACGCCTGCCAGGCGCGCACTAGGCAGTCAGCCTTCCCGGGCCACCCTCTTCGGCGCTTCGATGATGTGGCTGCGCATCTTCGCTGCGGCGTCCGCGGCGTCGCCCGAGACCATCGCGCTGAAGATGGCGCGATGCTCCTTCCAGACCTGGAACGTCATGCCGGGAAACCGCAGGACCTCCCCCATGGAACGCCGTAGATGCTGCCAGTTGAGCCGCATTGTGTCGACGATGATGGCGTTGCCGCTCAATTCGTAGATCAGGGTGTGGAAGTCAATATCCGCCTGGAGGACGCCGCTTGCATCGTTGGACTGCATCAGCCTTGTGCCGCGCGCGACGATCGCCCTGCCGCGCTTGATTGCTTCCGGCGAAACGCGCGGCGTGGCCAGCTCGACCGCCAACGGCTCGATCGCCGATCGCACCTGGTAGATGGATTCGAACAGCTGGCGGTCGACGGGCGCGACGATAACGCCGCGCCGACCCGTATCGATGACGAAGCGCTGCGCCTTCAACATGGCGATAGCGCTGTTCACGGGCTGCCGCGAAACGTTCAGACGCTCTGCAACCTCATCCTGGCCGAGTCTCTCTCCCGGGCGGAACTCGCCGGCGCAAATTGCATCCAGGATGGCATCATAGGTTTTTTCGACAAGGGATTTTGCCGGTTCTATCGCGTCCATACGATACTCCTCCGCATGGGCTTAGATCGGAACCCGAACCGATGCAATCGAGGCGCCGACACTGGACTCCGATCCTGAATTCGTATACGAAATTCGAAATATCACATCTCAGGGATTTGATCGATGGTCCAGCCCGTTCGTGTTCTTTTGGCGAAAGTCGGGCTGGATGGACACGACCGGGGGGTGAAGGTCGTAGCACGCACCTTGCGCGACGCCGGCATGGATGTCGTCTATTCCGGCCTGCACCGCACGCCGGAAGAGGTCGTCAACGCGGCCGTTCAGGAAGATGTCGACATTCTCGGCGTCAGCCTGCTCTCGGGCGTGCAGATGACCGTTTTCCCGAAGATTTTCGCGCTCCTCAAGGAAATGGGCGTCGACGACATGATCGTTGTCGCGGGTGGGGTCATGCCGGATGAAGACGCCGTGGAACTGAGGAAGATGGGCGTTGCCGAAATCATGCTCCAGGACACGCCGCCACAGTCGATCGTCGACCGGCTGATCCGGCTCGTGGAGGAACGGGGCGCCAGGTGAGGTCAGCACCGAGGGTCACAGCCGGCAGCGAAAGCGTCGCGGCGCTCATTGCGCGGGTGCTCAAGCAGCGCGGCATAGAACGGGTCTTCGCGCTCTGCGGTGGGCATATCATGCCGCTCTGGATGCAGATCGACGCTGTGGGCATCACGATCATCGACGTTCGCGACGAGCGTGCCGCCGTCCATATGGCGCAGGCTCATGCCGAAATCGTCGGCGGGCTCGGCGTCGCCCTCGTCACCGCCGGCCCTGGGGTCACCAACGCCATGACGGGTATCGCCAACGCGCACGTCTCGCGCGCACCGATATTGGTCCTGTCGGGTTGCACTCCGCGGCCGCAGACCGGGCGCGGAGCATTGCAGGACATGAACCACCCGGCTCTGCTCGGAACGATCACGCGATATGCCCGCACCGTGGCCGAACCGTCGCACGCGCTCCGGGAGCTGGACGAGGCAATCGCCTGCGCGCTCGGCGAGTGTGGCGAGCCCGGCCCAGCCTTCCTCGACTTTCCGACGGATACGCTCCGCGCGCCCTTCCCGCCAGCCTTCGCACTTCCCGAGCAAATCGACGCCCACCGACCGACCGCCATGTTGCCGGAACGGGAGGCGATCGGGCGCGCGGCCGACCTCCTGTTGAAGGCCCGCCGGCCGCTGGTCGGTTCGGGACGCGGCGCGCGCAGGGCCGCCGCGGAGCTTTCACCCTTCCTCGACCGTCTCGACGGGGTCTATCTCGACACCGGGGAGAGCCGCGGCGTTGTGTCGGACGCGCATCCTTCCGTCGTGGCGTCGATGCGCGGACGAGCCATGCGCGAGGCCGATCTCGTCATCACCGTCGGGCGCCGCCTCGATTTCCAGCTCGCCTACGGCTCGCCCGCGGTGTTCGAGAAGGCCCGGTTCGTCCGGATCGCCGACTGTGCCGGAGAATTGCGTGACAACCGGCGGG
>JBQCFA010000148.1:0-3404 GCA_051959695.1 Rhizobiaceae bacterium | reverse complement strand
CACACGAAATCAAGAAAGCAGGCACTTACGCGATTCGCATTGACCGTCGCCTAATTGCCGCTTTGAATAGTGTAAGTCAATTCACCAATTCTATTTTCTTTCGAAGTACGCTAAATATTCCTGTATTCAGATAAAAGAACTAAATAACTGCAACTTTAACGCGTTTCACAAAATTGTGGCGATAGGCGGGCAATCCGGATTTACCGGCTCGTATTCCCCGTCGGCGTCGGATCCTAGACTTTCTCCGGATCAACCGATCCTTTCCGCCCTGTCCTGGCGGCGGGAAAACGCCGGCTGCGGCAGCCGGGCGGCGGGCTCGGGCTCGGCGACGCATACACTTTCCGGATATTGCGTTATATCGGGACCCGAAAGGGCCGCGGCTTGGTCCGCCTAGTAGTCCTCCCTTCCTTCACTGCTCCCTCCAGAGGCTCCATGATCGCCAAGTTCACAGACATGCAGGCGCCGCGCGCCGAAGTACTCCCCGAGACCGATAGCTGGCACGGCATCAGCCGCGTCGACGAATATGCCTGGCTGCGCGCGGACAATTGGCAGGAAGTATTCCGCGATCCGGGCCTCCTCGACCCGGCGATCCGAGCGCACCTGGAAGCGGAAAACGCCTATCAGGCAGCGATGATGGCGGATACGGAGAAGCTGCGGAAAAAGCTCTTCCGGGAAATGCGCGGTCGCATCAAGGAAGACGACGCCTCGGTTCCGATGAAGGACGGGCCCTTCGCCTACGGCACCTCCTTCGTCGCCGGCGGCGAGCAGCCGCGCTTCTTTCGCACGCCGCGCGACGGCGGCGACGTACACATCCTTCTCGATGGGGACGTGGAGGCCGAGGGCAAGAGCTATTTCCGTCTCGGCGGAGCCGATCATTCGCCCGATCACCGTCAATTGCTCTGGGGATTCGACGACAAGGGATCGGAATTCTATACGCTTCATGTCCGCGATCTCGAAAGCGGCATCGATGCCGCCGACAGCGTCGCTGACACCGGTGGCTCCGGCGCCTGGGACGCTACCAATTCAGGCTTTTTCTATACCCGGCTCGACCCCAACCACCGACCGTCCCGAATCTACTATCACACGCTCGGCGGCAAGCGGGACCGGCTGATCTACGAGGAGAAGGATCCCGGCTTCTTCATGGATATCGGCGGGACGCTGACCAACAGATGGATGCTGATCGCCATCCACGATCACGAAACATCGGAATACCGCATCCTTCCCGCAGACAAACCGCGAGCCAAGCCGCGCCTGGTCGCGGCTCGCGAACCCGGCGTCCAGTACGATTTGGAGGATGGCGGCGACGTCTTCTTCATCCTCACAAATGCCGACGACGCCAAGGACTTCAAGGTGATGATCGCGCCAGTCGATGAACCGGGCCGGAAGAACTGGCGCGAATTCATCCCGCACGAAACAGGCCGCCTGATCCTTTCGGTCATGGCGTTCAAGAACTTCCTCGTACGGCTCGAACGGAAGGATGGTCTGCCGCGCATCGTCATTCGCGACAGGCTGTCAAATGAGGAGCACATGATCGCCTTCGAGGAAGAGGCGTATTCGCTCGGCCTATCAGGCTCCTATGAATACGAGTCCGATACGATCCGCTTTTCCTATTCCTCGATGACCACGCCGTCCCAGGTCTTCGACTACGACATGCGTACGCGCGAGCGGACGCTTCTGAAGACGCAAGAGGTACCCTCGGGCCACGACGCCGAACAATATGTCACGCGGCGACTGATGGCGCCGTCCTACGATGGCCAGTTCGTTCCGATCTCCCTCCTCTACCGCAAGGACACGCTTCTCGACGGAAGCGCGCCGTGCCTGCTCTACGGCTACGGCGCTTACGGCATCACGATCCCGGCGGCGTTCAATACCAACTGCCTGTCGCTGGTGGACCGGGGCTTCGTCTACGCCATCGCCCATGTGCGCGGCGGCAAGGACAAGGGCTTTTCCTGGTATGAGGACGGCAAGAAGGAAAAGAAGCACAACACGTTCGACGATTTCGTCTACGCCGCGCTCCATCTCGTCGCGGAAGGCTATACCAACCATGACCGTATCGTCGCGCAGGGTGGGTCCGCCGGCGGCCTCCTGATCGGCGCGGTGGCGAATCTGGCGCCGCACGCCTTCGGCGGCTTCATCGCCGAAGTCCCGTTCGTGGACGTGCTGGCGACGATGCTCGACGACAGCCTGCCGCTGACGCCGCCGGAATGGCCGGAATGGGGCAATCCGAGGGAATCGCGCGCGGATTACCTGACGATCGCCTCCTATTCCCCCTACGACAATGTCGGCGCCCTAGACTATCCGCCGATCCTGGCCGTGGCGGGGCTCACGGATCCCCGCGTCACCTATTGGGAGCCGGCGAAATGGGTGGCGCGCCTGCGAGTGAGGAAGACGGGCAAGAATCCGGTCCTTTTTAGCATCAAAATTGATGCCGGCCACGGCGGCGCGTCGGGCCGCTTCTCGCGGCTGGAGGAGGTCGCCTTTGTCTACGCCTTCGCGTTGAAGGTGGCCGACAAGCTCGGCGGCGATGCCGCCGACATTGCGAACTCGCCGGAAGACCCGCCGCTGGAACTATGATGTCGAGCCGTGGCTATTTGGAGCCGGACGGATAGCCGTTGGCGTGCGGCGGGACGGCCTTCAAATAAGCGGCGATGGCCTCCCGATCGGCAGCGGGCAGATGGGCGATGTTCTCCTGGACGTCGACCATGGCGCCGCCGACTGAATCGAAATCGGGGGTGAAGCCGCTTTCAAGATAGTAGGCGATGTCCTTTGCGGACCAACTGCCGATGCCGTCCTTTGCCGGCGTGATGTTCGGCACATGCCCCTTGCCTTCCAGCGCCGCGGCACCGGAGAGCCAGAGATCGTCCTTGGTACCGCCTAGGACGGAGCGCGGCGTATGGCATTCACCGCAGTGCCCAGGCCCCTCGACGAGATACTGCCCGTCCTTGACCTTCTGTGGGGCATCGGCCGGCAGTGCCACGACCGGCCTTTCGGAAAGGTAGAGCAGCTTCCACAGCCCGATGCCGCGGCGAATTGAGAACGGGAAGGACACGCGGTCGGGCGGCGTACGGCCCGAAACCGGCGGCAGCGTCTTCAGGAAGGCGAAGAGGTCGGCGATATCGCCGGCCTTCATACGGGCGTAGGACGGGTAGGGAAACGCCGGATAGTAGTGCCGGCCCTCCGGTGACACGCCGCGTTTCAGGGCGTTGGCGAAATCGGCAAGCGTCCAGGCGCCGATACCATCGTTCCTGTCGGGGGATATGTTCGGTGGGATGAACGTGCCGAAGGGCGTCTTCAATTCCAAGCCGCCCGAAAGCTCCAGCCGGGCGTTACCCTTCGCGCCTGGCCGGCCGTGACAGGAGACGCAGCCGCCGGCCCAGAATATCCGCTCGCCTTTCGTTGCGTCA
>JBQCFA010000147.1:0-9049 GCA_051959695.1 Rhizobiaceae bacterium | reverse complement strand
CTCGTTGCAGCGCCAGCCGGCAGCTTCCAGCCGCTGACGACGTGAACCTATTGCGTTCTCCTTGCCGGGCTTGACGCGATGATCCGCTCGGCGGCGGCGATCCCCGTCCGGTAGGCGCCATGCGCGGTCGAGTAGTCGCTTTTCGAACACGCCTCGCCGGCGAAGAAGAGGCGATCGTCGATCGGCGCGGCGAGAACTTCCCGGCAATCCGCCTTGCCCGGCAACGCGCAGGAATAGGATCCACGGGCATACGGGTCCGCCTTCCATGGATGCATCCCTATCGGGCTGAGCCGCTTGGCGAAATCCGCGCCGAAGGCGCCGGCAAGCTCGCCGGCGGCGAAATCGAGGAAGGCTGCCTCACCCCCCTTTTCCAGCTCGCCGGCAAAATCGCCACCGAAATAGGCCTCGATCTGTGGCCTTCCGAAGGGACGGATGTGATAGGCGCCGGTTTCGGACCGATCCGTGCGTCCCCACAGCCGGCTCTCGGCTTCGAACTCCTCCGCGTCGACCAGCGACAGGAACAGCTTGTCGGCAAGGCCGAGCGGCAGGCCGGCCGCGGCTTCCACCTTTGCCGGCAGGGCGGGATTGAACCGGATCGCGCCGTGCGCGATCAGATCGCTCGGCACCGTGACGATCGCGCGGTCGGCGCGGATGACGCCTTCGCTGGTATGCAGTTCAATGCGCCGGCCGGCATGGTCGACGGAACGGACGACGCAGCCGAACTTGACCGGCAGGTCGGCGGCGTGTGCGGCGATGGCTGCGCCGTAGCCTTCGACGACGCGCCAGTTGACGCCGGTGTCGTCGTAGCGCGCAAGATCGCGGATCGAAACGCGGCCGAGCCCGGTACCGCTGTAATAGGTGCTGACCGCATCGAGCATAGGGTTCCAGCGGCCGCCCGGCTCGAGCAGGCTCGCGGCGGCGCGATCCGGCCCGTCTTCCGGAAATTCCGCGACCCGGTCGCGGAACGTGAACAGGGCGTCGCGAAAGTTCGCCAGCTCGGGTGACGGCTCGCCGGTGGGCGTTGTCTGCCGCACCCATGGCGGCGGCGTCCTGTCGATGGTCCGGCCCTGAGCCCCGGCGATGTCGGTCCATGGATTGCGGTCGGCCGAGTGCAGCCAGCCGCAGCCGAGGTCTATCGGCGCGCCGGCGCCGTCGTCCAGCGTGAAGGCGCGACCGCCGAGCCGCGACCGCGCCTCGACGAGCAAGACCGCTACGCCGGCCTCCCGCAAACGCCGCGCCGCGCCGATGCCGGCCGCTCCCGCTCCGACGACCACCACTTCGAAATCGTTGTCAGCCATTTGGGACCGGTGCCGATTGCCTGCCGCGCATATCCACTTTTCCGCCGCGCGGGGCAAGACCCACCCTCAGTCGGCGGGCATGCGACCGGGCTGGAGAAATCTCTCGACCGCCATGACTTCGCTCCGCTCGATGCCATGACCGCCATCGTGCCACGCCAGGCGAAGATCGGCGCCCTGGCGGCGGAAGTAATCGCCGAGCCGCTCCGTGAGCGGCGCCGGGCAGATAGGATCGTTGCGGCCGGCCGCGATGAGGATGCGCGTGCCTTTCAGGCCGGGGTTTTCCGGCGGCTCGAAAGGAATGAGCGGGTGCAGGAGCACGGCGTCGTCGAACAGGCCGGCCTGTTCGAACAGAACGGAGGCGAGGATGTTGGCGCCGTTGGAATAGCCGAGCCCGACCACGCGCGAGGGCGAGCGCTCAGCCTTCAGGCGGGAGACGAAGCGCCGCATCTTCTCCGTGCGCATGGCCAGATCGGCCATGTCGTAGACGCCTTCGCCGGTCCGCTTGAAGAAGCGCGCCGCGCCATGCTCGGAGACGTCGCCCCGCGGCGAGACGATGGTGGCGTCCGGCAGCAATTGCGCCCCGAAGCCAGTGAACTGGTGCTCGTCGCCGCCGGTGCCGTGGAAGGTGAGGAAAAGCGGACCGCCCGGCGCGCCTTTCCTTTCCGCGTAATGATAGTCGTCGCTCATCGCTCCCTCCAGTCAGCCGGCGATGGGCTGCAAATGTTCTTCGAGGAATGCGCGCAAATGTTCGTGCTGCGTCGGCAGCTTGAGCGCTTCGCCGAGATGCGCGATATCCTCGTCGCGGTCGAAGCCCGGCTCGTTGGTCGCCACCTCGAAAAGCACGCCGCCCGGGGTGCGGAAATAGATCGACCAGAAATAGTCGCGGTCGATCACCGGCGTGACGCGATAGCCGGTGTCGGTCAGCGCCTTGCGCACATCGAGCTGCGTGGCGCGATCGGGGACGGCGAAGGCGATGTGGTGCACCGAGCCGGCGCCCTGGTCGGCCGTGGCGATATTGGGCATGGTCTCGACGTCGATCAGATGCGCCTCGTTGCCGCCTTCTATGCCGAAGCGCTTGACCCCGTCTTTCTCGTCGATCTCCTTGTAGCCCATGTAGCGCAGCAGTTCGGCCGTGGCGCCGTCGTCGCGCAGCCTGAGCGCGGCGGAATGGAAGCCGCGGATCGCATGGTCGGCATCGATCTCGCCGGTCCAGGGCGCGCGCCGGTCGTCCCTGGTCTCGACAAGCGCGAAGCCGTCGCCGTCCGGTCCGGCAAAATGAAGACGCTTCTCGCCGAAACTCTCGTCTTCCTTCAACCCGTCGACGCCCATGCCGGAGAGGCGCTTCTTCCAGAATTCCAGCGCGCCCGGCGGAACGGAGAAGGCCGTGGTTCCGACCTCGCCGGTGCCGGGGCGACCGCGGCCGATACCCGGGAACGGGAAATAGGTCATGACGGATCCCGGCGTGCCGACCTCGTCGCCGTAATAGAGGTGATAGACCTCCGGCGCGTCGAAGTTGACGGTCTTCGTCACCCGGCGAAGGCCGAGCGTGTGGGTGAAGAAGGCATTGTTCAGCGCCGCGTCGCTGGCAAGCGACGTGACGTGGTGCAGGCCCTTGATCCCTTCGATCATCGTTCTTCTCCTCTTGACCGCCGGGCGCATGCCGGCGCGTCGAAGAGACGGAAGTAGTCAACCGGAAATGCGGGCAAAAGAGGCCCTATCCGGGACGGACTGTTCAATTTTGACGGTGACGAGCCCGAAAGGCAGGGCAGCCGCGAAGCGCCTTATCGCGGCCGGCCGGCATGGGAGACTGCGCCCGCCGACCGCGCTTGCGCGGCAGCCGGCCGCCGCACGGCCGGCAGCGCCGCCGAGTAGTAGAGGAGGAACGAGCCCACCGTATACGGGCTGATCACGTCCACCTCGACGAAGGATCGCAGGAGCAGCATCGTCATCAGCCCGAGCATGATCCTGGCCGTGGCGTCGTCCCTGTCGTCGAGGACGCGGATCAGGTAGCCGGCGACGGTGCGGATCAGGATCAGCACCAGAAGCGCGACGCCGACCAGGCCAAGCTCGACCAGCACCTCGATATAGGTGTCGTGAAAATGAAAGCCCGTTCGCGCGGTGATGTAGAATTCCGCCCACAGGCGTTCCGCGTCGGGAAAGCCCTGCACCCAGTAGGCCTGATACCCGACGCCAAGAAAGGGCGCCTGCGCCGCGGCGGCCAGCCCCTGCTGCCACAGATAGGTGCGGCCGGTGAGCGTCGCGTTCTTGCCGAACAGTCCGAGGATGAGATCGAAGCCGCCGCCGGCCAACGCGATCGCGGCGAGGCCGAGGCCAAGCACGATGCCGGCGACCGCCAGTCCCTTGCGGGTCGATGCCGCGAACGGGGAGACGACGCCGACCGCGATCAGGGCGAAGAGTGCTGCGACGGTGGTGATGAGGGCGGTCGCGGAGTGGGATGCCAACAGCGCGTAACCCGCGAGGCCGGCGCACAGGCAGGCAAGCGCGCAGCCGGCCAGGCGCTCCCGCAACACGAAGACGCTGGCGAAGGAGAAGTAGATGCCGAGCGAGCAGAAGAAGCCGAGCTGGTTCTTCGATGAGAAGGCGCCGGCGAAACTGTAGTCGCCGTCGAAGGGATCGTAGGTGTATTCGCCAAAGGCGAGCGAATAGAGAACGACGAGGATGACGCCCGCAAGCATACCGCGCGTGAACGTCCGGATGCCGACAGTGCGCGCGGCTATGAAGGCGCAGGCGACATGGGTAACGAACTGGATCGCCGCGCGCGCGCTCGCGCCCGGTGCCTGGGACCAGAACACCGAAAGGCACGCCAGAATGGCGAAGGGAACGATCCAGGCGTATCGGGCATAAGGGCCTAGGACGCGCCGGTAGTCGACCAGGAGGAGCGGCAGCCACAGCGCGTAGTAGACCAGTATCGGCGCTTTCCCGAAAAGCGTCGAATAGGCGAAGACGAAGATCGACAGCGTGATCGCGACGAGACCGTAGACGGTATTTCTCTCCGGATCGATCAGGACGGCCTTGGCGATCTTCATTGCTTTTCCGTTGTGGAGCCCGGCCGCCCGTTTCGATGCGACCGGGAGCTGGCGCACGGGGCGCCGCACCGGCTCGGCTGGAGCAACGGGCGTTCTGACGAACGCGGTATCCGCTGCCCCAGCCTGGTTGGTTTAGCCGCCTTTGTGCGACGCCGGCCGATTCCGGCTGGCCGCAAAATGCTCTTAGTTCGATTTCGCGGCGGCGGGCAGGATCATCTCGGCCTTGACGACGTCACCGGGAAGAACCGGGGTATCCTCGTCCGCATGCAGTTGCTCGGTCTTGCCATCGGTTTCGCGCACGATCGAGTAATCGAGCGTCGGCGCCGCTGTCGCCTGCGCCGCACTGGCCGCCGCGCCCGGATCGTTCTGCACCGCTTCCATCATGAGATCGCGGTACATCCCGATCTTCAACTCTACCGCCTGCAGGTCGGATTCGGTCTGCTGGCGTGTCTGGGCGACCTCGGAGGCATGGTCGTTGCGCAGGCTCGCCGCGTCCTGGTCGGCCTTGCTGATGGCCTGCTTGGCCTGCAGCGAGGCTGTCTCGAGGTCCAGGATCTTGCCTTCGAGTTCCGCCGTCTTCTCTTCGAGCGCCAGCACTCGCTGGTTCACCGCCAGGCCATGCTGGGCGAGGTTGCCGACGCTCGCCAGATCCTTCTTCGACAGATCGACCTGACGCTGCTGCGTTTCCATCTTCTGCGCCAGCGAGGTGACCTCGTTCTGCAGCAGCGTCTTCAGGTCGGCGAGCGCCTTCAACTGGCTGTCGAGCCTCTTGCGCCGGGTTTCCATGAAAGCGGTCTCGTTGGCCATGAGCTTCCGCCCCTGGTCGCTGTCCTGAAGTTCCTTGGGAAAGTCGATGTCGTCCCTTCCCGAGGCCTCCGCGACCAGCCGGGCGCGCGCCGCCAGAAGGCCGAGCCGCTGGGACGCCAGCACCTGATAATTGCCACGTGCGTCGATGAAGTCCCGCTCGAAGCGCTGGCCGGAATCGCTCGAGCGCCGCATGCCGCCGGCGAGGCTGACCGCCTTGAGCACGGTGAGGCCGGGCAGGTAGGGAAATTTCCCCGGCGTCTGGACGTCGCCTGAGACGAAGAACGGCCGGAATTCCGCCACTTCGACCGAAGCGTCCGGGCGGTCGAGCAGGCCGAATCTCTGTTGCAGCGCCTTGCCGATGCCGCCGGCGACGTCCGAGGTCGTCTTGCCCTTGACTGTCATCTCGCCGACGAAAGGCAGGGAAATGGTGCCCGCCGGCCCGACGGTGTACTCACCGTTTATGGAAGCCCAGTCGCGCACCGCCGCCTCGGCGGTCTGCCATTCGGCAACGCGTATCTGCAGCTTGTCCAGGACGCCGAGCTGGTATTCGCCGGCAAGCGCGAAACGCGGCACAAGAAGAAAAGTCGACGCAAGGGCGAGGAGGAAAAGGCGGACGAAAAGCAATCGCCGGCATCGGTCGTCGCCGCCTGTTCGCATCGGGGCGTGCGCTTGTCCGACCGGCTGGTCACGATGGCTTGCCGTCATGTCGTCTCCTTTCAGTAGCTGCCGCGCGAGGACAGGACGGCGGGGAACGTCTTGACGATGATGACGAGATCGAAGGCGAACGACCAGTTCTCGACATAGTGCCGGTCGAAGGCGACGCGGGCGCTGTAGGACACGTCGTTGCGGCCGCTGATCTGCCAGAGGCCGGTCAGGCCCGGCCGCGACTTCAGATAGCATTCCACCGCCGTCCCGTAGAGCTCCAGTTCGTCCTCGACGACCGGGCGCGGACCCACGAAGCTCATCTCGCCGCGCAGGATGTTGATGAGTTGCGGCAGTTCGTCCAGGCTGAGCTTGCGCAGCACCAGCCCGACGGACGTGACACGCGGATCGTCCTGGAGCTTTCGCGTGGCCAGCCATTCCTGCCTGAGCTGCGGGTTGCGCTCCAGATGCGCGGCGAGAACGGCGTCGCCGTTCTCGGCCATCGTCCGAAACTTCAGGCAGCGGAAACTGCTGCCGTCACGGCCGACGCGGCGGTGGCCATAAAGGACCCTGCCGCCGTCGGAGAGCTTCACCAACAGTGCAAGCATGAGGAGGAGTGGACTGAGGACGACAAGGCCGGCCACGGCTCCGACGACATCGAATCCGCGTTTGCACAGGCCGCCGATCGGGCGGTGGCCCTCGGCCTGCCGGGAGCGGAAAAACAGATTTGCAGATCTGGCGGCGTGCCTCATTCGTTACTCCGAAATGGATGAATCCGATCCATGTTGCGTTGCAATATAACAGCTCAACATGACGCATGCCGCCCGCGCCTGTGGAATTGAGGAGCAAAAGGCCGAAAAGTAGGGCATCCCAGTTCATATTTTGTAACCAAGTGTTATAAATCGGATAGGTTGCAGTCGCCGTTGCGCAAAATTGTAACGTTATCTTTCCGAAAGATTTTAGTCACCCCTGTAAAATCACTGAATACCTAAAGTTTTTGGACGATGCTTCGTATATTATACCTGTTCACGCTTATCGATGGTTTTTGCTTCTTCTGGCAACCCAATAACGGCGCTGCATTATGTCTTTCGTATACCGCAGTGCAGCGAAAGCATTCGGCACGCGAGAATCCCCGCCCGCGCCGGTGCAGAATTGGCAAGCTTTGTTGCGCCCCGTAGTACTGTCCAATATAGTGAGGCCAAGGAATGGGCCGCCGCATAGTCGGAGAGGAGGACCGCCGCAAAGAATTGCGGGTCCGCTCATGCGGCAGGGATTTGGCAGGCCCATGCGGCGGGAGGTTTTTCATCGTGATTTCGAACAGCCGACCGCTTGCGGACGATAGCGGGGCATAGCGATGTCCTTTCTGCTTTTTCTTCGCGGCTTGATCGGCGTCCTCGTCGCGTTTGCGGTGGTCACCTATCTGATGACGCATTCGCTCTGGACGACCTTCATCCACACGGTGATCTGCGGGGTTCTCATCCAGGTCGGATATTTCGTCGCAGTCCTCTTCCTGGTCCGGCGGACGGCGCGCGACGGCAGCGACACGACGCGCGGAAAGGAGGGCGGCGTCCGTTCGGAGACCACGCTGGCGCGCGAGGAAATCTCCGTCGGCAGGGGCGCCGGAGTGCCGCGCGTGCCGCGATCGAAACATTCGTAGGCCAGCGATATACCTGTAAGGCGGCCAGGGTCCGGATCCTGGGGCGGCCATGAAATCGCCGTCCGCTGCCGTTTAGCTTGGCGCCGACGGTGGAGGCTGCCCGCAACGGCGCGGCCGCCGATCATTCCGAGGGCCGATGACATCTCCAGCCGAAATCTGCGTCGTGATCGCCGCCAAGGACGCCGCCGCCACGATCGGGCGCGCGATCCGTTCGGCACTGGCCGAAGCGGAGGTGGCGGAAGTCGTCGTGGTGGACGACGGTTCGGCCGACGGGACGGGGGCGGCCGCGCTTGCGGCGAATGACGGCACGGGACGGCTCGCCGTCCTTCCCCTCGACCGGAACAGGGGGCCCGCCTTCGCCCGCAATCACGCCATCGCGCGGTCCGCGGCGCCGTTCGTCGCCATACTGGACGCGGACGATTTCTTCCTGCCCGGCCGCTTCCGTCGGATGCTCGCACGGAAGGATTGGGACCTGATCGCGGACAATATCGTCTTCGTCGAGGGGACGGACCCGACGATAGACCCGGAAGCCGCGGCATTCGCGGATGCTCCGCGTTTTCTCGGCCTTTCCGAGTTCGTCGACGGCAACATCTCCAGGCGGCGCGTCCAGCGTGGCGAGATGGGCTTCCTCAAGCCGGTGATGCGCCGCGCCTTCCTCGACCGGCACGGGCTGCGCTACCGCGAGGATCTGCGGCTCGGCGAGGACTATGAACTTTACGTGCGCGCGCTCGCGCGCGGGGGGCGCTACAAGATCCTCCACAGCTGCGGGTACGGCGCCGTGGTGCGCCCCGATTCGCTGAGCGGCCGGCATCGAACCGATGATCTGAAGCGCCTTTATGAGGCGGATCTCGCGATCCTGCGGTCGGAGAAGCTGGACAATTGGGCGACGGCCTCCTTGGCGCGTCACGCCCGCCATATTGCCGGCCGCCACGCCTTGCGCGCCTTCCTCGACCGCAAGTCGGAGGGCGGCCTGACGGCGGCAGGCCTGCGGGCGCTGAAAAGCCCACGGACGCTTCCCGCGATCGTGGGCGGCGTGGTGCGCGACAAGCTCGATCGCTTCACGGTCGCCTCGCCGGGCGCCGCCGGGCCACGCTATCTGCTCGCCGCCTCGCCCGACGGTCCCGTAAAAATGCCCTGATCCGGATTTCGTTATCCGGTCTTTCCCGCGCGATACCGATATTGTCTTCGGAAATCAGTCGCATGGCGGGCTCTCCCATCGAGGCCGCTCCGCACCGTCTAACAGGGCAGCACAAAATGTTACCGGTCACGACGGGCAAACGGCGCGCCGCGCCACATTATTGCGAACTTCAGGACCGAATGAGCGAGCCTGACTATCGATTTCGAGCGTCGTCTTGATCCCGGCTCCCCCTTTGCTCGCGGAGATGAGGCTCAAGCGGATTGGGAGGCACGGCGCCGTCGACAGTCGGCATCGTCTAGACCGTAACAAGCGGCGTGGGAGGCGCGGCTGAACAAGGGAGCCGCCCGATGACGGCAAGCCTCGACCAACGCCTGTACGGCAAGCTCGGAACCTTCGTCATATTGCTCGCCGCGGGTGCGGCGCTCCCCGCGCTGGCCGCTCCCTCTCCGGCCCTGGCCCA
>JBQCFA010000146.1:0-12623 GCA_051959695.1 Rhizobiaceae bacterium | reverse complement strand
CCGGTCGTCGAAACGGTCTGGGCGCGCGCCGATCCGTCGACATGGGTGACGGCCTTCAATGCATCGCTCAGGACGCGCTGGAAATAGAGCATGTGCGGGCTCGGGCCGTGGTTCTCGAACAACCGGCCGAATTCCTCCTGCATGACGATCGGCGCGATCGGGCGGAAGCCTTCGCGCTTCTTGATGGCATTCAGCCGGGCGTGGGCCTCGGTCGTGAAGGGGGCCGCTATGAGGGAGCGGTTGCCGAGCGCGCGCGGCCCGATCTCGTAGCGCCCCTGCACCCAGGCCAGGATCGCTCCATCCGCCAGCCGTTCGGCGATGGCGGCGTCCGTGAAGGGCTCGGCCCGGAACCCAGACAAATCCGCCTCGTCGAGGATGAAATCCTCGCCGGAATAGACCGTCCATTCGATCTTGGCGTTGCCGGTCAGGTGAAATTGCGCGTCGGCGGCGGTGCCGATCGCCGAGCCGGAATCGTTGGCGCAGGGCTGCACGAACGTATCGGCGAAAAGCCCGGAATTGCGCCACAGGCTGTTCCAGTCGCAGTTCAGCCCGCAGCCGCCCGAGATCAGGAGCGGCAGGCCGTCCTTCATCTCGCGACCGGCGAAATCGAGAAAGCGTCCGAACAATTCGCTCTGGAAGCGCCGCGCGAGATTCTGGAACTCCGGCGTCATCAGGCCGATATCGAAAAAGGGATCGCCGGTGAAATCGGCCTTGCGCAACGGGGCCGCCACCGCATCGTGGGCGAAGATGCGCTCGATCAGGCGGCGCTCTTCCGGCGTTTCAGCGCTGTCACGGCCGAAGGCCGCCAGCGCCATCAGCTTGCCAGCGTCTTCGCGCCGGGACTTCGTCGCGTCCATCGACCATGTCGGATCGGCGAGGCCGTAGAGGAAGCCGTATTTGTGGCCGGGTCCGCTCATCGGCGTACCGAGCTTCGTGACGTGGAGCTTCTCATCGATCCGGTAGAAGGAGCCGATGACGCCTTCCCAGACCAGCGCATAGCAAGGCTCGCCTTGCGCAAAAGGCGACATGGCGTAGCTGCCGACGATGTGCGAACGCTCGTGCGAGGAGGAGAACCAGCGCGCGTCGCGACCCTGGAAGCGCCAGGGACGCCCGACGATGCTTTCAGGCCCGACGCCGAAATAGCCGGCGCCGATCGGATCGGCCATCGGGCGAAAGGATTTCAGCCATCCCGAGACGGCAACGACATCGGGCACATCGCCTGCCAGCGAAAGGCCGTGCAGCATCAATTCCGGCGTGATCGGAGCATAGCGGGAACCGGAGTCCTTCTCCGCCTCGATCGACCAGGCCAATACGCCGTCCTGCAGCAGCGCGACATGGCCGTCATGGCCCGGCTTGTAGGCGAAGATTCTCAAGAGAGGCTCCGTGTGAAGAAAAACGGCCGCGAGCAGTTAGGGCCAGAGAAACGGGAACGCAACACGCTCATCGAGCCGTGCTCTATTGAAAATCGAATGCCGACAGTCCGGTCACCATCTCGTCCAGCCCGAGCGGTCGCGTGACCGGCGGCTCGGCTCGGGCGAGGCAGCCAAGTCTTTCGCACAGCCGGCAGGCAGGCCCGACGGGTGTTGCGCCGCCACCATCCCGCCCGACGACCTTGCCGCCGCCAGGCAGCGCGGCGCCATAGACGACCTCGTCGCGGAAGCCGATATCGCAGCCGAGAAGGAGCGCGGTGCGGCGCGGACGCTCGGTGAACGAGCCCTGGGGCCCCTCGAGCGTGCGCGCGACGCAGAGGAATTCCGCGCCGTCCGGCATCTCCACCGCCTCGACCAATATCTGCCCCGGCTGCGCGAAGGCGGCATGGACCGGCAGTTTCGGACATTGGCCGCCGAAGCGGGCCTGCGGAAAGCCGTCGGCGCCGGCGCGGCGAAATTTGTGTCCGGCATTGTCGATTTCGAGCATGAAGAAGGGCACACCCGCCGCGCCCTGCCGTTGCAGCGTGGTCAGGCGGTTGGCCACCTGTTCAAAGGAGACGCCGAAGCGCGACCGCAAGACGTCGATGTCGTAGTGGGCGCGGACGGCGGCGGCAAGGAACGGCCGGTAGGGCATCATCAGCGCGTGCGCGGCATAGCGGGCAAGCTCGAAGCGGGCGAGCCGCCGCGCTTCGTCGGAGGATGGCTTAAGCGCCTGGATTTCCGCGGCGATCGCAACATTCATGCGAATCAGACAGGCCTCGGTCGCGATCTCGCGCAACTGATCGAAGACGGAGAGCCGCTCGGAAATGAAGAGCCGCTGGGTATGACGATCATAGCGACGCCGCCAGTTGGGCATGGTCGCCACCGGAAGCAGCCTCACCGCGATGCCATGCTCGCGCTTCAGCCACCCTTTCAGCGCGCCAGCCAGATCGTCGCCCGGATCGAGCAGGGTCGTGAAGGCCTCGGCCTCTTCCTCGATCGCGGGGAAATGGTTGGGCCGCCCCTCGAAAACCTCGCGCACCTCGTCGATCGGCAGGCGCGCCGCCGAAAGCGCCGTAGCCCTGCCCTCGCGCCTAAGAAGGTGGGAGAGGTCGGAGAGACGGGCCGCCTGCTCGCGATACGCACGGTAGAGCTTGACGATGCCGGCGGCGGCATTCGGCGCCGCTTCGGCAATCTCGACCAGTTCCTGGTCGCCCGGCAGTTCACCGGCCAGAAGCGGATCGGCGAAAGCCTCCTTGAGCGCCGCTACCGACGCGCCTGCCTCGGCCTGCAGATCCTCAGGGTCGATATGATAGGCGGAGGCGAGCTTCAGGATCAGCTGTACGGTCAGCGGGCGCTGGTTGCGCTCGATCAGGTTGAGGTAGGAGGGCGAGATGCCCAGCCCCTCGGCCATTGCCGTCTGCGTCAGGCCGAGCGTATTGCGGATGCGGCGAACGCGCGGACCCACGAAGATTTTGCGGTCGCTCATCGCCGCTCCGTTGACAGATTGTTACACTCCGTGGCGCCACATCAGGCAGCCATCTTATTTACAATGTTTACATTATTACATCGCCTCCGCGTAAAAATCCACACAGCATTTCCTCATTTTTTTGGAGAAATCGGCCGTTTCTCTTGCCGATTTTGCGCCGCAATGTAAATACGGTCACAGGGATATCGACGCCTCCTCTGAGGACGCCGTCTCCGAATGTCAGCTAGTGGCCAGAGATACAGGATACACCATGACCGATTTTTACAACCTTGTTCCATCCGCGCCGAAGGGCCGTTTCGATCGTGTCGAACGCTCCTATTCGCCGGCCGACGTGGAACGCCTGCGCGGTTCCGTCCGCATTCGCCACACGCTTGCCGAGGAAGGCGCCAACCGGCTATGGAAGCTGATCCACGAGGAGGGTTTCATCAACGCGCTCGGTGCCGTCACCGGCAACCAGGCAATGCAGCAGGTGCGCGCGGGGCTGAAGGCAATCTACCTGTCGGGCTGGCAGGTCGCGGCGGACGCCAACACCGCCTCCGCCATGTATCCGGACCAGTCGCTCTATCCGGCGAACGCCGCGCCGGAACTGGTGCGCCGCATCAATCGCACACTCCAGCGCGCCGACCAGATCGAGGTCTCGGAAGGCAAGGGCCTTTCGGTGGAAACGTGGTTCGCCCCGATTGTCGCCGATGCGGAGGCAGGCTTCGGCGGTCCCCTCAACGCCTTCGAGATCATGAAGGCCTTCATAGAGGCCGGCGCGGCAGGGGTGCATTACGAAGACCAGCTCGCCTCGGAAAAGAAGTGCGGCCATCTCGGCGGCAAGGTCCTCATTCCGACCGCGGCGCATATCCGCAACCTCACCGCGGCGCGGCTTGCGGCCGACGTGATGGGCACGCCGACGCTGGTCGTCGCGCGCACCGACGCTGAAGCGGCGAAACTTCTCACCTCGGATATCGACGAGCGCGACCGGCCTTTCGTCGACTACGATTCGGGGCGGACGCCGGAGGGCTTCTACAATGTCCGCAACGGGCTCGAGCCCTGCATCGCCCGCGCCGTCGCCTACGCGCCTTACGCCGACCTGATCTGGTGCGAGACGTCGAAGCCGGATCTGGAACAGGCGCGTAAGTTCGCCGAGGGCGTGCGGCGGGAGCATCCCGACCAGCTTCTCGCCTATAATTGCTCGCCGTCGTTCAACTGGAAGAAACATCTGGACGACGCCACGATCGCGAAATTCCAGCGCGAGCTCGGCGCCATGGGCTACAAGTTCCAGTTAATCACGCTGGCAGGCTTCCACCAGCTCAACCACGGCATGTTCGAACTCGCGCGCGGTTACAGGGAGCGCCAGATGGCGGCCTACTCCGAACTGCAGGAGGCGGAGTTCGCTTCGGAGGCGAACGGCTACACCGCCACCAAGCACCAGCGCGAAGTCGGCACGGGCTATTTCGACGCCGTGTCGCTGGCGATAAGCGGCGGCCAGTCGTCGACGACCGCGATGCATGGCTCGACCGAACACGACCAGTTCCGGCCAAGCGCAAAGTCCGAGTTCAGGCCCGCCGCCGAATAGGGCAATCGGGCGGCTGCTCCGTAGCAGAGCAAGCCGCCCTTCCGAACAGAGAAAATGCCGAAGGGCCGAAGAGAAAAGGAGAACGTCATGGGATCGATCGCAAGGGTCAAGGAGCGCGCCGAAGAACAGTCATCCACGATGAGCGATGACCAGCAGGCCGCCATCCGGATGATGGCCAACGACCTGCACCGCCTAAACCAGTCGGTGATGAAGGCAGTCGAGGCCGGCGTCTCGGTCGAACTCGTCCGGTCCGCCCGGCATCATGGCGGCAATGGGAACTGGGGCGATCTCCTTATCCCGGTCGTCGTCACCCAGGGCGCCGGCTAGGGCGGACGACCCCGCCAAGTATTTGCAACGCTGTGCAAACAATTTTGTGGAAAGAAAAGCTTATCAGTAAATTCCGGGGCTTGCCATAAAGGCTATTTTAACGGTGCATCACTACCTTCCTCAACCATACATTGCATATGGATGAGATGGCGGGCGCGATGCCGGGAATCAATTTCGACAGGCGTCGTGGGCTGGGCAGCGGGGCAAGCGGTCTGGCTCGACCGGCCGGACGGGGCGTGAACTTGTCCCTTGTTCTGATCATATGCTCCTCGCCGATCAACCGCATCGTCGTTTCGCGGATCGTGGAGCAGACCGGTCTGAAGGCCATCTGCGAGCCGCCGCAGTCGGCTGTTGAAACGATGTTCGCGCGGCAGCCCGGTCTGGTGATCCTCGACAGCGGACCGAAGGACGACGAGCATCACCATATCGCTCCGGCCATCGTCGACCACAGGCGCGCGTCCGGCAGCACGCTGCCCATGCTGATCGTGCTCTCCACCAAGGTCCTCTCTCCGGATTCGCCTTTCGCGAATATCGCCGACGCGGTCGTATCCAAGCCGATCACGCCAGACGCACTGCAGCCGAAAATCGAGCAACTCGTCGAGGACGCCCGCGGATAGCGGCTTGCCCGACGTTTCGCTCCGCCCTTCCCTTTCGGCATCGTCGCCCGCTATATTTCGGGAAGGGTAATAGACCGGTGATCAATGGCTCCTGAAAGGAAGGCCGTCAGGCCGGCCGGCCGCGGCACACGAGTGCGCAAGCCGGCTTTCGTCAACAACGAGCGCGGCGTACGCAACTGGAAGGAAGCGCGCGGCTGGCTCGAATGGCGTGGCATCGAGGACATTGAATGCATCACGCCCGACCAGGCCGGCGTTGCCCGCGGCAAGATGATGCCGACGAAGAAGTTCACGTCCAATACCTCGCTGGCGCTACCTTCGGCCGTCTTCATGGCGACCATCTCGGGAAGATATCCGGACGACGGCAACGGCTTCGCCTATCCTGAAGACGACGGCGACCTCAAGCTGGTGCCGGACCTTTCGACGCTGAGCGTAGTGCCATGGGAGGACGACCCGACGGCGCAGGTCATATGTGATCTTGTGCATCAGGATGGTCGCAGCGTGGAGTTCGCCCCGCGCAACGTGCTGAAGAGCGTCGTCGCAGCCTACCAGGCGATGGGCTATCGTCCCGTCGTCGCGCCGGAAATCGAATTCTACCTCGTGCGCAAGAATCCGGATCCCGACTATCCGCTGGTCCCACCCGTCGGCCGTTCGGGACGGCCGATCGGCGGCGGCCAGGGATACTCGATCGCAGGCGTCAACGAATTCGACGAGCTGATCGACGACATCTACCATTTCTGCGAGGGCCAGGGGCTGGAGATCGACACTCTGATCCACGAGGAGGGGGCGGGCCAGCTCGAGATCAACCTTCGCCACGGCGACCCGGTCGCGCTCGCCGACCAGGTCTTCATGTTCAAGCGCACGATCCGCGAGGCGGCGCTCAAGCACGATACCTACGCCACCTTCATGGCCAAGCCGATCCAGGGGCAGCCGGGCTCGGCGATGCATATCCACCAGTCCGTCCTCGACATCCGCACCGGCGAGAATGTCTTCACTTCGGAGGACGGCAGCGAATCCGACGCATTCCGCTACTTCATCGGCGGCATGCAGCACCATGTGCCGAGCGCGCTCGTCATGTTCGCGCCCTACGTCAATTCCTACCGGCGCCTGACCCAGGCGGCTTCCGCTCCCGTCAACACGAAATGGGGCTATGACAACCGCACGACCGCCTTCCGCGTGCCGCGTTCGGAACCGGCGGGGCGGCGCGTGGAGAACCGCATCCCGTCCTCCGATGCCAACCCCTACCTCGCGCTGGCCGCATCGCTCGCCTGCGGGCTGATCGGCATCAAGCAGAAGGAGATACCGGAGCAGCCGGTCGGCATCGCCGCCAACGAAGACGAGATCGAGCTGCCGCGCGGCCTGCTGGAGGCGGTAGAGCTGTTCGAGAGGGACGAGGCGCTGGCCGAACTGCTCGGCCGCCCATTCACCTCCACCTACGCGGCGATCAAGCGGGCAGAATTCGAGACCTTCATGGAAGTCATCAGCCCGTGGGAGCGGGAGTTCCTGCTCCTCAATGTTTAGGGCTACGGCGCAATGCCGGCCTTTTCGGCCAGCATGCGCGCGAAGGCATCCTTGATGCGCAGGACATGCTCGTCCTTGTACGGGAAGTCCTGGTTGTGCAGGTGGACGAGCATGGAAGGGTTGGTCTCGAAGACGATCAGGCGGCCCTCTGCCGACAGCGCGCAGTCGATGCCGAAATAGTCGAGCCCTATCCGCCCGGAAATCTTCCGCAGCGCCTCGAAGGCGAGCGGAGTGAAGACTTTCCCCGGCTCGCGCAGGAACGCTTCCTCCTCGGCTTGCATCCAGCCGCATTCGGTCATGCGCGTGGTCGCGTGGTGCACCTTCCAGCCATCGCCGATGGCGAGGTGATAGGGCAATATTTCGTCGCCGACGAACATGAAGCGGTACTTGCGGAAGAAGCCGTCCGGCGATCGATAATCGACGAATTCCGAAAGGTAGAATTCGTCGTCCTCGTGGCGCGCCGTGAAATTCTCCAATGCTTTGCGATCCGTGCACAGTTCCATGGCGTCGCCGCCATGCGTGCCGACAGTGCGCGCGACGAGGGGGAAGCCAATTGCGGCGCCGGCCTCGCCCAGCGTCTCCCGCCGGCCGCGCTCCATCCGCGGAACGATCGCATCCGGAATGTCCCCCAGCCGGCACGCTATGGACAGACGGTCGGTGCCGCGCACGAGATGCGGCGGATTGACGATCGGGCAGTCGAACCGCGACAGGAACAATTCGGCGTCGCACAGCACGGCCTCGCCTCGATCGGCATCGGAGACGAGATTGACGAGGATTTCGGCGCGGTTCCGCAGCGCGGTGATATCGTATTCCATGCCCGGCAGGAGCATCAGCAACCCGCTCTCGAAGGGCGCGTTGCCGATCAGGTCCTCATAAGGCGTGTTGGAACAGGAAGGCGAAAACAGAAGCAGCGCGCGGAAATCCGGCGCGGCCTTCGTGGCCGGATAGACCTTCACCGGGCGGGTGGCGGCGGCGCGGCGGTAGATCGCATCGGCTTCCTCGATCCTGTCGAGGTCATGAAGGACGTTCCCCTTCAGGATCAGCAGGTCGGCGTCGGCAGGTCGGATGGCGAGCGCTGCTTCCACCGCCGGCAACGCGGCCTCGCAGCGCCCGCCTTCCTTCAGTGCCACCGCGCGGTTGACGAGGGCCGGGAAGAATTCGGGCCGCTCGGCGAGAACCCTGTCGTAGAGGTGGGCGGCTTCCTCGAAGCGGCCGATCCGCTGGAGAAGATCCGCCTTGGCGCAGAGCGCCTCCGGATCGGCCGGATCGATAGCAAGCAGGCGGTCGAGCGCGTCGTGCGCGTCCTTCAGCCGATTCATCCGCCGCAGCAGCGTAGCCAGGCGAAGAAGTGCCGCGGGATAGGTTGGCCGCCCGGCCAGCGCGGTGAGAAAGGACTGCAAGGCCGCCTGGGTTTCGCCCAGCGCTTCCAGCGCCACGCCGCGGTTGTAGAGCGTGTCGGGGTCTTCCGGTTTGAGCTCTAGCGCACGGTCATACGAGTTCACGGCTTCGCCCAGCCGGCCGGCGGTCTGAAGCGAGAGACCTTTTCCCGCCAGCGCCTCGGGATAGTCCGGGCGCAGCTTCAGCGCGGCGTCGAACCACTCCACCGCCTTTTCCGGCTTCGACAGGCGCAGCAGGAGATTGGCGAGCAGGTTCGATGCGATCTCGCTTTTCCGCACATGCTGCCGGCAGGCGAGCAGGCGGCTCGCCGCGCCTTCGACGTCTCCCGCGTTCAGGCAACGTAAGGCCGGGTCGAAGACCGAGCCTGGCGCGGCACGGTCATGCGGCGCCGCGCGGTTCCCGGCGGCGAACTTCCGCTGCGGCTGGCGAAAAGGCTGCACGTTCACTTATCCCTGCTTCACGAGCGACAATAGGCCAGCGGTCTTGCCTCAGGCTTGACACCGATGCCACCGGATCGGGAGGTTTGCCGTGGCTCCCGGACCGGCTATGACCAAGGCGAGAGGGCACACCGCATGACAGACCAATCCCCCATCTCCCCCGGTGTCTCCTGGTACGAGGAGACCGCGGGCGAACGCGCGCGTTATCCGGCGCTCGACGGCGACCGCCGCGCCGATGTCCTCGTCGTCGGAGGGGGCTATACCGGGCTTTCGGCCGCTGCGCATCTGGCCAAGGCCGGGATCGACGTGACCCTTCTCGAAGCGCATCGCGTCGGCGACGGCGCCTCCGGCCGCAACGGCGGCCAGCTCGGCACCGGGCAGCGCGCTTGGGCTGAAGACCTCGAAGCCGAGCTCGGGTTCGACCGCGCCAGGGCGCTGTTCGACCTCGGCGAGGAAGCCAAGGCGCATCTCCTAGACTTCGCCGCCGCCAACCGGATCGAACTCGACTACCAGCCGGGCCAGATGTCGGTGGCGCACAGGAGGCGTTATGTGAAAGCGTACGAAGCGCATGCCGCAATCATGCAGGAGCGCTTCGGCTACTCCCATATCCGCTTCATGGACGCCCGCGAGACGGCGGAGCGGCTTGGCTCGAACAAATATTTCGGCGGCGTGCGCGACACCGGGACCGGACATATCCATCCGATGAAGCTGTTGATCGGCACGGCGCGCGCTGCGGCCGAGGCGGGCGCGCATCTCTTCGAGAACACGCGGGCGACGGGCATTGCTTCGTCCAGCGGCAAGGTCCGCGTCGCGACGGACAAGGGAACAATCACGGCGGACAAGGCGCTGATCGCCGTGAACGCCTATGGCGGCGAACTGGAGCCGGTCAGTGCGGCGCATGTCATGCCGATCGGCTCCTTCATCGGCGCGACGGCGCCGCTCGACGATGGCAGCCCTATCCTGCCCGGCTTCGAATCGGTCGACGATTCACGCTTCGTCGTGCGCTATTTCCGCAGGGTGAAGGACGGAAGGCTGCTATTCGGCGGACGCGAGATCTATTCGACCACAGAGCCGGCCGGGATCAAGGATGCGATCCGCCGCCAGATCGTGGAAATATACCCATCCCTCAGGGGGGTCGAAGTGACCCACGCCTGGGGCGGCTATGTCGGCATCACCCTGCCGCGCAGGCCCTTCGTGCGCGAGGTCATGCCGAACGTCGTCTCCGCCGGCGGCTATTCCGGCCACGGCGTCATGCTGTCGAACTTCGTCGGCAAGCTCTATGCGGAGACGATCGCCGGCAACCGCGACCGGCTGAAGCTTCTGGAGGAGTTGAAGATACCGCCCTTCCCCGGCGGCAAGGCCATGCGCGCGCCGCTGCTCTTCCTCGCCCTCAACTGGTTCGCATTGAGGGATCGGATATAGAGGGCGATCAGTTGTCGGCGCTCGGCATCGGCGCCAGCCGCAGCACCACCGCGCCCAAAACGGCGGCGGCGAGCGAGCCGGCGAGGATGCCGACCTTCACCGATTGCTGCAGCGCCTCGCTGCCGGCGAAGGCGAGCAGTCCGATGAAGAGGCTCATGGTGAAGCCGATGCCGCAGAGAAGCGCTACGCCCACCACATGGGACCAACCGGCATTGGCGGGCATATCGGCCACGCCCGCTCGAACAGCGAGGTAAACCGTCCCGAAGACGCCGACCACCTTGCCGCCGAGGAGCCCGAGCGCGATGCCCAGCGTCAACGGCTCCGCCAAGGTCGCCAACGACATGCCGGAGAAGGACACGCCGGCATTGGCGAAGCCGAACACGGGCACCACGAAGAAGGGCACGACGCCATGCAGGGCATGCTCCATGCGGTGGAGCGGCGAAGCCTCAAGGTCATGCTCGATGCCCGGCGCGCGGCGAAGCGGAATGGTCAGAGCGAGCGCCACGCCGGCGAGCGTCGCGTGGATGCCGGATTTGAGCACCACCACCCAGAGGATCACGCCAAGAATCACGTAAGGGGCGAGTTTGAGCACGCCCATGCGATTCAGCGCGACCAGCGCCGCCAGCACGACCGCCGCCGCGCCGAGCCACGGAAGCGAGAGCCCGCCCGTATAAAATAGCGCGATGATGATCACGGCGCCGAGGTCGTCGATGATGGCGAGCGCGGTCAGGAACACCTTCAGCGAAGCGGGAACGCGGTCGCCGAGCAGGGATAGCACGCCAAGCGCGAAGGCGATGTCGGTCGCCGTCGGGATCGCCCAGCCGCGCACCGTTTCGGCATCGCCGGCATTGAGGGCCAGGTAGATCAGGGCCGGCGCCACCATGCCGCCCGCAGCGGCCAGCCCCGGCAGCACGCGGCGTGGCCAGGTCGATAGTTGCCCGTCGAGCGCCTCCCGCTTGATTTCCAACCCGACCAGCAGGAAGAAAACCGCCATCAGTCCGTCATTCACCCAGTGCGATACCGAGAGCGGCCCGAGATAGGCGTGCAAGGCGCCGAAATAGGCCGGTGCGAGCGGCGAGTTGGCGACGATAAGCGCGAGGGCGGCCGAGGCCATCAGCACCAGGCCGCCGGAAGCCTCGCTATCGAGGAATTCCCGGAAGACGGAAAGCGGGCGGGCGGGTCTCGTCATTTGCTTTCCCTCATCCAGATGTCGCTTGCGAAGATGGCAAGCTCGGCCAGCCGAATCCAGCCTGTCAATTTGTCGCGAGCGTCCAAGGGTGGCTTCTCACCGCAAGCAAATTCCTCGAAACCGCAATTGTTGGGAATGATTTTGCTACGGCTCGCCCTATTCTTCTGACATGTTCCGCGCCCGATCCAACATCGCAGTCAGGAATACACCCATGAAACGGTTCGCTTCCCTCCTCGCCGCCGGCGCACTCGGCCTTGTCGCGGCGCTGCCCGTCCAGGCGGCATCGCTCGCCAAGATCAAGGAAACCGGGACCTTCCGCATCGGCACCGAAGGCACCTATGCCCCCTTCACCTACCATGATTCCTCCAACCAGCTCGTCGGCTTCGACGTCGAGATCGGCCGCGCCATCGCCGAGAAGCTCGGCGTCAAGCCGCAGTTCCTGGAAGGCAAGTGGGACGGGCTGATCGCTGGTCTCGACGGCGACCGCTACGACGCCGTCATCAACGAGGTCGGGATCACCGACGCGCGCAAGCAGAAATACGATTTCTCCGATCCCTACATCGCCTCCAAGGCGGTGCTGATCGTTCGCGGCGACAACACCGCGATCAAGGGCTTCGCCGATTTGAAGGGCAAGAAGTCGGCGCAGACGCTGACCTCCAATTTCGGCAAGCTGGCGGAGAAGAACGGCGCCGAACTCGTCGGTACGGACGGCTTCGACCAGTCGATCCAGCTCGTGCTCAACGGCCGCGCCGACGCCACCATCAACGACAGCCTGTCCTTCCTCGACTTCAAGAAGCACAAGCCCGACGCCAATGTGAAGATCGCCGCGCAGGAGGAGAATGCCGACTATTCCGGCGTCATCATCCCCAAGGGGGAGCCGAAGCTTCTGGCGGCTATCAACAAGGCGCTCGCCGACATCAAAGCCGACGGCACCTACAAGAAGATCGCCGACAAGTATTTCGGGCAGGACGTGTCGAAATAGGCCGACGCTCCTGAGAATTGACCGCCGGGCGTAACCGCCGCAAGGTCGTTGCGCGCGGTCTGCCTGAGGAATGTGCATCTTGCCCCATTGGCTGCAGTTGATGATCGAGTCGCTCGGCCCGCTCCTGTGGGCCGCGCTGAAATTCACCGCGCCGCTGACGCTGCTCTCCTTCGCGCTCGGCCTGATGCTTGGTCTCGCGGTGGCGCTGGTGAGGCTGTTCGGGCCGAAGCCGTTGGTGCCGGTGGTGCGCTTCTATGTGTGGATCATCCGC
>JBQCFA010000145.1:0-2949 GCA_051959695.1 Rhizobiaceae bacterium | reverse complement strand
TTCGCACATATTGTGGACCGGGAAGCCCGTGAGCGAGGAAGCCGATGCCCGCAACGCTGTCTTCTACGGCGACAAGGCGATCGACCGCTCGCCCTGCGGTACGGGCACCTCGGCGCGGATGGCGCAACTCCATGCCAAGGGCCGGCTCAAGGCCGGAGACGGTTTCGTGCACGAATCCATTATCGGCTCGCTTTTCAAGGGCCGCGTCGAGAGCGAAACGACGGTTGGAAACCGGCCGGCCATCATCCCCTCAATCGGCGGCTGGGCGCGGATGACCGGCCTGAACACCATCTTCATCGACGATCGCGACCCGTTCGCGCACGGCTTCGTGGTCATTTGAACGCCATCGGCAAGAACGGCACCATCGGCAAGACGCGCAAGGATTCGTCAAAAGCCCCGCAATCGATAAAATTTATTGCGGTGACGCCTGTTGAAATCGTGCCCGGGAGCAAGGACATTGCGCTATGCCAGTGTTAGCTTCCGGCTGGTCCAGAAAGGGTTGAGGAACAGGATCGCGACCCGGCGATCGAAACGGAAAGCCTGAGAAAACCGGCCCGGCGTGCCAAAATGCCGGTTGCAATCCGGGATCGAAGGGCTACGACTAGGGGAAATACAAAAGGGAGCGCGTCGTCCGGCGACGCTCCAGGGGAGCCGACAAAATATGCATTATTTCGTCCAGCAGCTTATCAACGGGCTGACACTGGGATCGATCTACGGGCTGATCGCGATCGGCTACACGATGGTCTACGGCATCATCGGCATGATCAATTTCGCCCATGGCGACATCTTCATGGTCGGCTCCTTCATCGCGCTCGCGACGTTCCTGATCCTGACGACAGTGTTCGGGTTCGCCTTCCTGCCAGTAGTGCTACTGATCGTCCTCATCGTGGCGATGCTCTTCACGGCCGCCTGGGGCTGGACGGTCGAGCGGCTGGCGTACCGCCCGCTGCGAGGTTCGTTCCGGCTGGCGCCCCTCATCACCGCGATCGGCATGTCGATCACGCTGCAGAACTTCGTCCAGGTCACGCAGGGCGCGCGCGTCAAGCCGCTCCCGCCGCAGATCACGGGCGGCATCCGCATCTTTGCGGCAAGCCCGACGGACGGCATCAACGTCCAGCTCTCCTACATGCAGATCATCATCATCGTGACGACCTTCATCCTGATGGGCGCCTTCACGCTGTTCATCGTCAAGACGCCGCTCGGGCGCGCCCAGCGCGCCTGCGAACAGGACACCAGGATGGCGTCGCTGCTCGGCGTCAACGTCGACCGGACCATCTCGCTGACCTTCGTCATGGGCGCCGCGCTCGCGGCAGTGGCAGGGCTGATGTTCCTGCTTCTCTACGGCGTCATCGATTTCTACATCGGTTTCCTCGCCGGCGTTAAGGCATTCACGGCGGCCGTGCTCGGCGGCATCGGTTCGCTTCCGGGCGCCATGCTGGGCGGTCTGGCGATCGGGCTGATCGAGGTCTTCTGGTCGGCCTATTTCACCGTCGAATACAAGGACGTGGCGGCGTTCTCGATCCTTGCCGTCGTTCTCATCTTCCTGCCGTCCGGCCTGCTCGGCAGGCCAGAGGTGGAGAAGGTCTGATGGCGTCCGGCAACCAGAACGTGCCCGCTTCGGAGATCAATCCCGAGGGCGCGCAGGCGCTCGGGGAAGATCGGGCCGCAACCTTTCAAACGCCGGCGCCGGAGCGGTCGTCGAACCTGCAAGATTCTCTGAAGGACGCCGGGCTGACCGGGCTGCTCTCGGGGGTGCTCGGCTTCTTCTTCATCGGGCTGCGCACGGAGATCGCGCCGGGCGGCCTCGACGTAACGACGCGCTGGCGCGCATGGATCATCTCGATCGTCATCGTCTTCGTCGTCAGGCTCCTTCTCAACGTCTTCTTCTTCAAGGCCAACCGGCCAGTGAAGCGCAAGGCGCGCGCCGAAGCCGGCCGGGTTGCCGCGATCATGCCCACCGTCGGCAAGGTTCTGACGTGGGCGCTGTTCGCCTTCGCCGTCGTCCTGCCGTTCTTCTTCACCACGTTCATGCCCCAGCGAGAGCGGCAATTCATCGACATGGCCATCCTGATCATGACCTACATCATGCTCGGCTGGGGCCTGAATATCGTCGTCGGTCTCGCCGGCCTGCTGGATCTCGGCTACGTCGCCTTCTACGCGGTCGGCGCCTACTCCTTCGCGCTCCTGGCGCATTATTTCCATTTCGGCTTCTGGATGGCGCTGCCGCTCGCCGGCATCCTTGCGGCGACATGGGGCATCATTCTCGGGTTCCCGGTCCTGCGCCTGCGCGGTGACTACCTGGCGATCGTCACGCTGGCTTTCGGCGAGATCGTCCGCGTTGTGCTTCTTAACTGGTACAGCTTCACCAATGGCCCGGATGGCATTTCGGGGATTCCGAAGCCGACGGTGTTCGGGTACGAGTTCGGCCGCGGCCACGATACGATCAATGCCGTCCTCGGCATCCAATATGAGCCTATCCAGCGCTTCATCTTCCTCTACTACATCATCTTCGTGATGGCCCTGATCACCAACTTCATCACAATACGGCTGCGCAGGCTGCCGATCGGGCGTGCCTGGGAGGCGTTGCGCGAGGACGAGATCGCTTGCCGCTCGCTCGGCATAAACACCCGCAACACGAAGCTCACCGCCTTCGCCATCGGGGCGATGTTCGGCGGCTTCGCAGGATCCTTCTTCGCCACCCGACAGGGGTTCGTGTCGCCCGAGAGCTTCACCTTCCTGGAATCGGCGATCATCCTGTCGATCGTCGTGCTCGGCGGTCTCGGTTCCCAACTCGGTGTCGTCCTGGCAGCCGTCGTGATGATCGGCGGCACCGAGATGCTGCGCAACCTTGACTTCCTCAGGTCGATCTTCGGAAGCGGCTTCGATCCGGTCCAGTATCGGATGCTCATCTTCGGCCTCGCCATGGTCATCATCATGGTCTGGAAGCCG
>JBQCFA010000144.1:0-11693 GCA_051959695.1 Rhizobiaceae bacterium | reverse complement strand
ACTGGTGGAGCTGAGGGGAATCGAACCCCTGACCTCATCATTGCGAACGATGCGCTCTCCCAACTGAGCTACAGCCCCGTTCCACCGATCCGGCGCATTTACTGGTGGCCGGCCGGCCCTGTCAAGCGAGCGGGCGCGCCGATCCTATCTGTCCCTCGTCGACCGTGGGCGCGAAGCGCGGGCCGGCGCGCAGGTCATCACAGGCCGGCTCAGATCACGTTCAGTTCGCGGAAGGGCCGGCCTTCGGCGATCCTTTCGTAGCCGAAAGCCGAGCACTCCACGGTGCGATAGCCGCCATGCGCGATCCATTCCGCTAGCGCCTTGCCGGCGGCTGGGGCCTGCTGCAGGCCGTGGCCGGAAAAGCCGTTGCAGAAGAGAAAATTCGGCATATCCGGATGCGGGCCGATGACGGCGTTCTGGTCGAGGGTATTGTAGTCGTAGTGGCCGGCCCAGGCACGGGTGGCCTTGATCGCCTCGAAAGCAGGGATGCGGGCTGCAAGCACCGGCCAGATGACCTCCTCGAAATAGGGCCATTCAGGTTCGAAATCGTCCGGATCGGCGGCGGCATCCGTTTCGTGCGGCTCCGCCCCGCCGGCGATATAGACCGATCCCTCGGGGCGGACATAGATACCGGAAGGATCGACGATCAGCGGCATGTCCTCGAAGCGGTCGCGCGCCTCGAAGACGAAGACCGAGCGCTTGCGCGGCTCGACCGGCAGGTCGAGCCCGGCCAGCGCGGCAACACGGCCGGCCTGTGGTCCGGCGGCATTGACGATGATCTCGCAATCGATGGTGCCGCCGCCGGAAAGCGTGACGCCGGCCGTCCTGCCCGCCATCGTCCGGATAGCGGTCACCTCGTCTTCGATCAAGTCGATGTTCTGTTTCCTCAGCGCCGTGCGGAAGAGTGAAAGCAGGGCGTGTGCGTCGAACCAGCCCTCGCCGGTTCTCCCATAGGCGCCGGCGGCGATGCCTTCCGTGGAGAGCCAATCGAAGCGTCGTGCGAGGGCCGCGGCTTCCTCGAAGACGATATCCGCGCCTTCGGCGGCCTGTATGCCGTGGTTCGCTTTCAGGACGCTCCGGCCGGCCGCGCTGGCGAGGATGAGATATCCTTTCTCGCGGAAGCCGATGTCGGCCTCCACACCGAAGCGCCTTTTCAGGTCGCGGAAGAGTCCGAGCGTGAACTGCGACAGGCGGATGTTCTCGGCAATGGAGAATTGCTGGCGGATGGAAGCGCAGGAAAGCGTCGTCGCGGATCGGGCGAATTGCGGATCGCGCTCGACAAGTGCGATCCGGCCCGAAAATCCTTCCTCGCGGAGGAAATAGGCGATCGAGCTGCCGACGATGGCCCCGCCGATGATGACGATATCCGCCTTCGCCATGTCTCCCGCCTATTGGATCACGGATCGTTCCGGCCGGAGAGAACCAGCTTCCCCGCCGCGTCGCAAGGCCGGGGCTTGCCACGTTTTGCGCCAGCGTTCATGAAGCGCATATGCCATCGTTCCGTTCCCTCCGCCGCTCGGTGCTCTACGTGCCGGCCACCAACGAAAAGGCGCTCGCCAAGCTCGCCTCGCTCGAATGCGACGCGGCGATCATCGATTTGGAGGACTCGGTGCTGCCGGAGATGAAGGAAGAGGCACGGGAGGCCGTGCGCGGCTTCCTGCGTGGAATGGATCGCGGCCGCAAGGAAATCGTCATCCGCATCAACGCCCTGTCGGGCGAATGGGGGAGTGAGGATCTACTGGCGGCGCGGGCATGCGACCCGGACGCCATCCTCCTGCCGAAGGTCGATACGCCGCGCGACGTGCTCGATGCCAACGACGCGCTCGACGCTATGGATGCGCCGGAGGCGCTGAAGCTCTGGGCCATGATCGAGACGCCCCGGGCCATGCTCAATCTCGGCGCCCTGGCCGAGCTTGGCCGTGATCCTTCGGCGAGGCTTTGCTGTTTCGTCGCCGGCACCAACGACCTCGCCAGGGAAACCGGGATACTGGCGACCGCGGACCGCCGCTATCTGACGCCGTGGCTGATGCAGATGGTGCTTGCGGCTCGCGCCGGCGGGCTCGACGTGCTCGACGGCGTAAGCAACGATTTTCGCGACATAGAGGCATTTTCGCGTGAATGTGGCGAGGCTCGTGCCATGGGTTTCGACGGCAAGACGCTGATCCATCCGGCGCAGATCGGGCCGGCCAACGCCGTCTTTTCGCCGTCCCATGCGGAGCTGGTGGAGGCCGGATTGATAGAAGAGGCCTTCGGCAGACCGGAGAATGCGGGCAAGGGGGCGATCTCGCTGGATGGCCGGATGGTCGAGAGGCTGCATCTGGAGCAGGCACAAAGCCTGCTCGCCAGGGCGGCGGCGATAAAGGAGCGACGTGAATGAAGCTTTACCGATTCCTCAGCGGGGTGGACGATGCCAGCTTCTGCCACAAGGTGACGGAGGCGCTGAACAAGGGCTGGCACCTCTACGGCTCGCCGACCTATTCCTATGATGCCGAAGCCAGGATCATGAAGTGCGGTCAGGCCGTCGTGAAGGACGTCGACGGCAGGGAATATGATTCCTCGATCAAACTCTCCGATTATTGACCGGCATCAAGGGAAGGCGTCACGGCGCGATGCGTTCGACGCCTTCCTCTATTCGCTCCATGTCATCGTCGGAGAGGCCGAAATGGTGGCCGATCTCATGAATCAACACGTGGGTGACGATATCGCCCAGGGCTTCCTCATTCTCCGCCCAATAGTCGAGGATGGCTCGGCGATAGAGCGTGACGCGGTTTGGACCCTCGCCGGTCTGCGGGTTCCAGCGTTCGGCGATCCCGCGTCCCTCGAAGAGGCCGAGCAGGTCGAACGGCGTCTCCAGCGCGAGGTCGTCCATGATCTCATCGGTCGGAAATTCGGCGACCTGGATGACGATCTCGCCGGTCAGGGATCGGAATTCCTCCGGCAGGTGGGCGTAGGTCTCGAGCGCAAGCATTTCCAATTCGTCGATGGAGGGCGAGAGCTGGTCCTGCCAGGCGCGGGTTTGATAGATTCTGGCCATTGGCGCCATATAGCGGTTCGCGACGCCGCTTGCGAGAGGCGGCGGGCCGGCTTCGTGCAACAGGGTTACGAGCCCGGAGGACGGCAATCCGTGGGGCGATCCGCCGTCATTGGAAGTTCCGGCCTTTCGGCATGACCTTTCGTGGCGCTTCGGCCAGCGTCTCATAATCCTGCTCAAGCGCCGGAAGGACGCGTGCGAGCCCGGCAAGGCGTCGGTAGCGGCCATCGCGGCTATCGCTGGGCGGTCTCCTGATCTCGTCGGCTCTGGAAAGATTGCCGAGCGCCATGAAGCCTTCCGACAATTCACTGAGCCATGACGTCAGGTCCTCGATGTGCTCGGCGCCGATATGGACGACGTCGGATTCCGACTGCAATCGGCCGCGTACCCGGATGAAGCGGGAGCCCATGACAACAGAACGGTAGCGTTCGAACTTCCTTTCCCAAATGATGACATTGGCGACGCCATGCTCGTCTTCCAGCGTCAGGAAGATCGCCTTTCCGTTGCCAGGCCGCTGCCGAACCAGCACCAGGCCGGCCACCCAGACGCGCCTGCCGTCCGGCACGGACGGAAGCCGGATGTTGGGCGTAATCCCGGCGGCATCGAGCCGCTGCCGAAGGAAGGAAACGGGGTGTGCCTTAAGCGAAAGACCGAGCGCCCTGTAGTCATGGATGACCTGTTCGCCGGCCGGCATGGCAGGCAGGAAGGTTTCCGGTTCGCGCTCGCGCAAGGCCAGGTTCGGGCGGTCAAAGAGCGGCAGGAATTCGGCGGCGGCCTTCCTGTCCAGCGCCTTCACCGCCCATAGCGCTTCCCGCCTGCCGAGCCCGATGGAGCGGAAGGCGTCGGCCTCGGCGAGCTTTTGGATCTCGTCGACGTCGAGGCCGGAGCGCAGCCAGACATCGCGTACCGAATCGTAGCCGTCGCCGCGGCGCTCGACAAAGACACTCATCCGGTTCTCGGAAAGCCCCTTGATCTGCCGGAAACCGAGCCGGACGGCGTGCCGCGTCAGGACGGCTTCCCGCATTTCCGCATGGCGCGGCAGGATGCGACCGGGATCGAAATCGGCCTCTTCCAGGGTACAATCCCAGGCGGAGCGGTTGATATCGACCTCGCATATCTCGACGCCGTGATCCCGTGCATCGCGTACAAGCTGGGCCGGCTGGTAGAAGCCCATCGGCTGCGAGTTCAGGATCGCGGCGCAGAACAGGTCGGGATAGAACGCCTTGAACCAGGAGGAGGCATAGACGAGGAGGGCAAAGGAGGCGGCGTGGCTTTCGGGAAAACCGTAGTCGCCGAAGCCCTTGATCTGGTTGAAGCAACGCTCGGCGAATTCTTTCGAATAATTGTTGCCGACCATGCCTTCGATCATGCGCTTTTCATACAGCTCGATCGTGCCGCTGCGCCGGAAGGTCGCCATGGCGCGCCGCAACTGGTCAGCTTCGCCCGGAGTGAAACCGCCGGCATCGATGGCGATCTTCATGGCCTGTTCCTGGAAAAGCGGTACGCCGAGCGTTCGCTCCAGGATGGCTTTCAACTGGGGGCTCGGATAGTCGACCTTCTCCTTTCCCATGCGCCGGCGCAGATAGGGATGCACCATGTCGCCCTGGATCGGTCCGGGCCGGACGATCGCCACCTCGATGACGAGGTCGTAGAATTCCCGGGGGCGTAGCCTCGGCAGCATCGACATCTGCGCGCGGCTCTCGATCTGGAAGACGCCGATCGTGTCGGCGCGGCAGATCATGTCGTAGACCCTTTCATCCTCCGTCGGGATCGTCGCCAGGGTGAGGCGCCGGCCATGGTCGTCGCGCCTGTCATAATGATTTTCGAGAAGACCGAAGCATCGCCTCAGGCAGGAGAGCATGCCGAGCGCCAGCACGTCGACCTTGAGGATCCTGACCGAATCGAGATCGTCCTTGTCCCACTCGACCATCCTGCGTTCCTCCATCGCCGTCTTGACGATGGGGACGATCTCGTCGAGCCGATCCTTGGTGATAACGAAGCCGCCGACATGCTGCGTCAGGTGGCGTGGAAAGCCGATGATCTCGTTGACGCGCTTGACGACATGCCGGGTAGTCGGATCGGCCAGGTCGATGCCGGCGGCTTGGGCCTCCTTCTCGCCGACGCCGGATGTCGACCAGCCCCAGATGGAGCCCGAAAGGGCGCTGCGGATATCGTCCGACAGGCCCATGGCCTTGGCCACCTCGCGCAACGCCGAGCGGCCGCGATAGCTGGTGACGGCGGCGGCGAGCGCCGTCCGCTTCTCGCTGTATTTGGAATAGATGTATCCAATTACCTCGTCGCGGCGCTCGTGTTCGAAATCGACGTCGATGTCCGGCGGCTCGTCACGCTCGGTGGAGACGAAACGTTCGAAGAGAACGTTGGTCAGGGCCGGATTTACCTCCGTTATATGGAGGCAATAGCAGATGACGGAATTGGCGGCCGAACCGCGCCCTTGGCACAGGATATCTTTCGAGCGCGCGAAGCACACGATATCGTGGACGGTGAGGAAATAGCGCGCGTATTTCTTCTCCGCGACGATGGCGAGTTCGTGCCGGATCAGCCCTCTTACCTTTTCCGGCGCCCCCTCGGGATAGCGTGTCCTTGCCCCCTCCCATGTCAGCCGCTCCAGTTCCGTCTGCGGATCGACGCCTTCTTCCGTCGTCTCTTCCGGATAATTGTGCTTCAATTCGTCGAGGCTGAAACCGAGCGTTTTGGCGAAATGCAGCGTCTCCGCCAACGCCTTGGGGTATCGGCTGAAGAGGCGGGCCATTTCTCCTCGTGTCTTCAAATGGCGTTCGGCATTGACGGAAAGATCGAGGCCGACTTCGGCCACGGGCGTGTTGAGACGGATCGCCGTGAGCACGTCTTGCAGCGGGCGCCGTTCTGCCGCGTGATAAAGAACGTCGTTGGTCGCCATCAGCGGTATACCGACCGTTTCCGCCATCGCCGCCGCCTGCTCGATCCGGAAACGATCGTCGCCGCGATAATCCGGCGCGACGGCAAGCCACAGGGCACGGCCGAAGCGGTCCCCCAGTTCCCGTATCGTCGGCAGAGTGTCCTTTGCCGGCGTCGACAGGTCGGGCAGGACGGCGAGCGACATCCGGTCGCCCCATTCGAGGAGGTCGCCGCGCTTCAGGAGGGTGGCGCCCTTCTCGGTTTCATCGCGCAGATTGGCCTGGGTCAGCATGCGACAGAGATGCCCCCAGCCGACGCGATCACGCGGATAGGCGAGGATGTCGGGGGTGGCATCCTCAAAGACCAGTCGGCAGCCGGGATGGTAGGGAAGCTGTACCGGTTCCGTGTCCTCGGAAAGCTTGATGTATTTCGACTGGTTCCAGGCGCGTACCACGCCGGCGACGCTGTTGCGGTCGGCCAGCCCCATCCCGTCATGGCCGAGGAGACAGGCGGCAACGACCAGTTCCTCGGGGCGGGAGGCGCCGCGCAGGAACGAGAAATTCGACTGGACGCCGAATTCGATATAGGGCGGTTGCGCCACAAGGGGTCGGACGTTCATGCGAAGATGCCGTGCATGAACCAGCGGGGGGCCTGTGGCGCATCGCCATAAAACCCCTGCCGATAGAGCCAGTAGCGCCGCCCATCCTCATCCTCGATGCGGAAATAATCCCTGGTTTCCCCGGTTTCGTCCCCGCACCACCATTCGGGCGCGATGCGCTCGGGGCCTTCGGCCGCGGCGACGCGATGGAGCACACGGCGCCAGCGGAAGGAGGCCGGCGCGCCCTCCGGAATCTCGGCCGCGATCGCCTCGACCGGTTCGGGAAAGGAAAAGAGACGGATCGGCCGGACTCCCCAGGCCGTATGCGGTCGTCCCGCCGACAAAGAAGAGGAAGATGCCATCGTCATTTCTTTGGAAAAATCGGCGAAAGGCACGCCCATCGCCGCGCGTTCGGGAATATGGCTTTCGACAGGAACGGCCCTCAGCAAGGCATGGTCGCCGAGGCGCGCGCGGATGCGGTCGGCGAACAGAACCAAATTTTCCTCCGCCGAGGCATCTTCTCCCGAAAGGTCTGCTTGCCGCGCCTCGAACAGGCTGAGGGAAAGTGCCGAAAGCCTGATCAGATCGAAGCCGAAGCCCGCATCGATCCGGTCTTCAAGCGCTGTAAGCCTCTCATGGAAAAGGAGGCTGATGCGCTCGGGCTGGCGCAAAGGTCGCGCCGTGCCGACCACGATCCGGCTGACCGCGCCGTCGACCCGGAAGAGCGCCAGTTCCAGCGTCCGCGCGCCCTCGTCGCGCCGTTCGAGATCCGATTGAAGTGTGACGGCGAGCTGGCCGATCAGACGTTCGATCGCCTCCATCGTCGCGACAGGTTCCGCAAGCCGCCGTTCCACCGAAAGCGGCGGTGTCGGTCGGCGCGGCGAGATCGCTTCCTCCAGCCTTCCGAGCGCCTGGTCGAGACGCAGGATCAGCGTCCTGCCGAATCGGCGCGTCAGCGGGGCGCGTGGAGCGTTGATGACGGCGCCGGCCGTGCGCAGACCGACGCTTTCGAGGCCGGTCCGGACGGCCGCGTCGATCCTGAGCGCGGCGAGCGGCAAAGGCGCCAGCATTTCCTCTTCGCTTCCCGCTTCCACGATGCGGGAAGCGAAGAAACGTGCCGTCGCCCATGCTGCGCCCACCGTCGAGGCTAGCCCCCCGCGGACATCGAATCCCAAGTGGAAGAAAGAACCAAGGATATCGTCCAGCATGGGCTTTTCACCGGCGAAGAGATGGGCGCAGCCGGTTATGTCGAGGAAGAGGCCGTCCTCGCCGTCCAGCGCCACCAAAGGCGTGTAGCGGTCGCACCAATCGGCAAGGCTTGCGAGCAGCCGCCGGTCCGCCGCCGGATCGGCCTCGACGATCTCGATTCCGGGATGCATGGCGCAGGCATCCGCGATCCCCATGCCCCGCTTCAGTCGAAGGCGCTCGGCCTCTTCGTCAAGCGCGGCGATGCGTCTCGTATTGTTGTCGCGACGGCTGATGACGAGAGGCGTTCTCCCCGGCGCCGCCGGCCGGGCCTCCGGACGCGAACGCCAGGACTGCCCCAGCCGCCGGCGCAGGATGCGATCGGTCGAGAGATGCGGGAACCATAATGCCAATATTCTCTGTACCATGGCCCTTCCACCGTCTTTCCTTGAAGCTGGCTTCGACAGCGTCCCATTCGAGAATGAACCGACCCGGAAGCACATTCCGGCTCTTTTCGATGTTCACCGTGAAGGAAGGCGGCCCGATGGAATGGGGGAGCGGGCCGGCAACCGTCGAGCGGGGCCGGGCTTTTGCCGGCGCCACGGCGAGCCTGAGCGGTGCCGCGGTGGGTTCGGCGAAAGCCGCCTCGCGCAGGAAGAAGAGAGGGCGCCCGGCCTGAAGCGCGCGGCGGTGCAGGCGTCTCGTCGCCGTGAGGTCGAGACGGTGCGGATTGCCTCCCACTTCGAGGAATATCGCCGTAAGGGCTTCCAGGCGCGCTGCTTCCTCGGCGATCCAGAGCGCATCCCGGAGCCGGCGCGGGGCGGCAAAAAGAAAATTGCCCGGTTCGATGCCGAACGAGGCCTGAAGACCCGGAAGATAGGGAAAGCCGGTTTCCCTGAAAATGTCCGCCGTGGCAATCCAGAAGATCGGCCCGCCTGTCCCCTTCCTCAGCAGAAGGCACGCCAGGGCCAGGGCGAAGCCCGCCACCGCGCCGGCGTCGCGCGTCTCCCCGCCGTGGAATTCGACGAGGCCGGCGCGCGGCAATCCACCGCCGAGCGCCGCGTCGAAGGTCTCGCTTCCCGTCGGCAGGAGGGGCGGACGCCCGGCCGCCAGGCCGTTGCGGCGCATGTGAATACCATCTTCCCCGCTTCCCGGCTCGCCGACCGACGGCTCCAACCTGTCGGCGAGAACCCCTTCGATTTTAGCTATTTCCCGGCGCAAGGCGAAAATGGTCTCCCGCGCCACGGCGCGTTCAACCATGGCGGTATCCTGTCCTGAGTGGTTTGTTCCTGTTATGTTCTTATGGATTCCAGACGCCCCCCGAGGAGTCAAGCGGAATCCCATCTCCGGAGGAAAGAATTTATTCCTCGATTTCTCGGCGCGCGATCATCCAAATTCCTTAAAGAACTGTTCACCTTTCCCTAAGGAAGCAGGCTCACGCTAGCAAAGCATAACCGCGCCTCATATAAATTGATAAAGGCCTCGGGCCGCTCCATGGCATGAGAATGCCAAAAGCCAACGAATTCGGGGATCGTAGATGTCCAAGCGCTATTTCGGGACGGATGGCATCCGCGGACAGGCCAATTCCTTTCCGATGACGCCTGCCATCGCCATGCGCGTGGGCATGGCGGCCGGCATGTCCTTCCAGCGCGGCACCCATCGCCATCGCGTCGTCATCGGCAAGGATACGCGCCTTTCCGGCTACATGATCGAAAACGCGCTGGTCGCCGGCTTCTGCGCCGCCGGCATGGACGTGTTCCTGCTCGGCCCGATCCCGACGCCGGCCGTCGCCATGCTGTCGCGTTCGCTTCGGGCGGATATCGGCGTCATGATCTCCGCCTCGCACAACCCCTATCAGGACAACGGCATCAAGCTGTTCGGACCGGACGGCTACAAGCTTTCCGACGAGATCGAGACCCGCATCGAGCATCTCCTGGAAAACGAACAGGAAGTCACCGTCGCCGATGCCGACAGCCTTGGCCGCGCCAAGCGTGTGGACGGCGTGCACGACCGCTATATCGAGTTCGCCAAGCGAACCCTGCCGCGCTCGATGTCGCTGTCCGGCATGCGCGTCGTGGTCGATTGCGCCAACGGCGCTGCCTACAAGGTGGCGCCGGCGGCGCTATGGGAGCTCGGAGCCGAGGTCATCACCATCAACGGCGAGCCGAACGGCTTCAACATCAACAAGGATTGCGGTTCGACCAATCCGCTCAGCCTGTGCAAGAAAGTGCACGAGGTGCGCGCCGATATCGGCATCGCGCTCGACGGAGACGCGGACCGCATGGTGATCGTCGACGAGAACGGCACCATAGTCGATGGCGACCAGGTGATGGCGCTGATCGCCGAATCCTGGAACGAGAGCGGCCGGCTCGCCGGCGGCGGCATCGTCGCTACCGTCATGTCCAATCTCGGACTGGAACGGTTTCTCACCGACGCCGGGCTGACCCTGCTGCGCACGCAGGTCGGCGACCGCTACGTCGTCGAGCATATGCGCCAGCACGGGTTGAACGTCGGCGGCGAGCAGTCCGGCCACATCATCCTCTCCGATTTCTCCACGACGGGCGACGGGCTCGTCTCGGCGCTCCAGGTGCTGGCCTGCATCAAGCGTACGGGCCGCCCCGCGAGCGAGGTATGCCGCAAGTTCGAGCCGGTGCCGCAGATGCTAAAGAACGTCCGCTTCTCCGGCGACAAGCCGCTTGAAAGCGCGCCGGTCAAGGCCGTCATCGAGGATGCGCGCAACCGGCTGGGCGATGCCGGCCGGCTGGTCATCCGCGCGTCCGGGACGGAGCCGTTGATCCGCGTGATGGCGGAAGCCGACGACCGTTCCCTCGTGGAATCCGTCGTCAACGACATCGTGGAAATCATCTCGGATACGCGTAGCGCCGCCTAGAACCACCTGGCTCCCGATACTTCTTGATCAAGAATCATGGTTAAGCGTCAGGGTTAAGCCGGTTTTAACCAAATTGCCTGCATTATCCCCTTCACGTTCAACCAAGGGTTCGCCTTTCAGTCGGCGTCAAGGGGATGCACCATGTTTGAGAAGTCCAAGTCGGCCTTGCTGGGAATATTGCTGCTGGCCGGCATTTCGGCCCCGGCCGCAGCCGCTGATCTGTATGAACCGCCGGTCATCCCGGCGCCGGTCGCCGCGCCGGTCGAGACCAACGGCTGGTACATAAGAGGCGATGTCGACTATCACTGGTCGAGCCTGCGCGGCGCCAACTACATCACTTACGGCTGCGGCGGCGGCGGAGGCTGTACGGGACCGGGCACGGACGATTTCGACACGATGCATCTCGGCGGCGCCTGGTCGCTCGGCGGCGGCGTCGGCTACAATGTCAACCACTACCTGCGCACCGACCTGACGGTCGACTATTGGGGCAAGTCGAAGTTCCACGGCTTGACCACCGGCACCACCTGCGGCGGCGGCGGTCCTTGCTTTGCCGACAACAAGAGCGGCTATACTGCCTGGCTGCTGCTTGCCAATGCCTATGCCGACCTCGGCACCTGGCATGGCATCACGCCCTATATCGGCGCCGGCATCGGCGGCGCCCACATCCAGTGGGACAACGTGGTCGACACGAACGGCAATGCGAATCCGGGCGCCGGTACCTGGCGTTTCGCCTATGCCGTTATGGCGGGTGCTTCCTATTGCCTGACGCACAATGTCGATCTTGATGTAGGCTATCGCTTTACCCGCGTCGAAGGCGGCAGGATGTTCCAGTTTGCCAATGGCGTGGGCCCCGGCTACGACCGCGGCATGAACGTACATGAGGTTCGCGCCGGTCTGCGCTATAATTTCGGCGGGGGCGACGGCGACAGATGCAGCGAGCAGGTAGCCTACGCGGAGCCTGCCCCGGTCTACAAATAGCAATATCTCCAGGTAAAAATCGAACCGCCCGGCCAAAGCCGGGCGGTTTTCTTTTGCGAAGCTGAAAATCCATTCTTTACAGTCCGTTATCCTTAACCGCGACTTAACCACTGTGG
>JBQCFA010000143.1:0-8859 GCA_051959695.1 Rhizobiaceae bacterium | reverse complement strand
GTGCCGATGACCAGCTTGCCCTGCTTGGGCGCCCCGGTTTCGGCGAGCAGCGGGCGCAGGATGAACATGCCCGCCTTCATGGCGTTCGCAGACAGAAGCACCTCCGGCACGAACAGGATGCCGTCGCGGAAGTCCTCGCCGACGATGCGCATCCCCTCCACCAGTGCCTCGGTCAGCACCTTGTAGGGGGCCCAACCACGTTCCAGGAGGATATGCGTGCCCTCCTCGATTTCTTCTTTCAGGCCGTCGTAGAGATCGTCGTGCATTTGCTGCACGAGTTCATCGTCGGAGAGCTCGGAAAGGATGATCTCGTCGTCGGACATGGACAGCTCCTTCGGTCGCGGCCCGCTGGCGGATGCTCGCGCTGGCATGCGAGCCATACATATTCTTCTACCGACCGTGGCATATAGCCGATTTGCGACGTGGTGCAAAAATAAAGCGACTGAAATTCAAGCGGTTTTCCCACCGGGCTTCTTTGCCGCTTTTGCGACATGCGCTGGCGCTGGCTGAACGTTTCGGCTTAGGTGCATGGCTACGATCCCGGCAGAGGCGGCCGACCCCGTGCTGAAGCCGCGCGATTGCTCAACATCTTATGCAAGGAATGGGTTCATGGAAGAGAACCTGGCAAGCGAACATGCAGCGGCCGGCGCGAGGCGCGGTCGCGCCGACCGTGGCGGCGGGGCGGCGGCAAGGCGCGCGGCGCGATCGGGCGGCGGACCCGGCCTCCAGCAGCCCTACATCAACCGCAAGATCCGGGTTTACGAGGTGCTTGACGAGGAAGGGCTGGCCCTGATCGAAAACAACGCCGACACGGTGCTCGAAGAAGTCGGCATCATCTTCCGCGACGACGAGGAGGCGCTGAAGCTCTGGAAGGAGGCTGGCGCGGATGTGCGTGGAGAGCGCGTGCATTTTCCCAAGGGACTTTGCCGATCGCTGCTGAAGACGGCGCCGGAGACCTTCATCCAGCATGCGCGCAATCCGGAGCGCTCGGTGCAGATCGGCGGCAAGGCGACCGTGTTCGCGCCGGTATATGGCCCGCCTTTCGTGCGCGACCTCGACGGCAACCGCCGCTACGCGACGATCGAGGATTTCCGCAACTTCGTGAAGCTCTCCTACCTGGCGCCGTCGATGCACCATTCCGGCGGCACGGTGTGCGAACCGGTCGACATCCCCGTCAACAAGCGCCACCTCGATATGGTGTTTGCGCATATGCGCTATTCCGACAAGCCCTTCATGGGCTCCGTCACGGCGCCGGAGCGCGCCGAAGATACGGTTTCGATGGCGAAGATCCTCTTCGGCGACAAATTCGTCGAGGAGAACACGGTCATCATCAACTTGATCAACGCGAATTCGCCGATGGTCTTCGACGAGACCATGCTGGGCGCGGCCAAGGTCTATGCCCGCAACAACCAAGCGACGATCATCACACCCTTCATCCTCGCAGGGGCGATGAGCCCGGTGACGGTCGCCGGCACGCTGACGCAGATTCTCGCCGAGGTGCTCGCCGGCGCGTCCTTCACGCAGCTGATCCGGCCGGGCGCGCCGGTGCTCTTCGGCACCTTCGCCTCGTCGATCTCGATGCAGTCGGGCGCGCCGACTTTCGGCACGCCGGAGCCGTCGCTCGTTTCCTACGGCGCGGCGCAGCTCGCACGCCGGCTGAAGCTGCCCTTCCGCACTGGCGGTTCGCTGTGCGGCTCCAAGATCGCCGATGCCCAGGCCGCTTACGAGAGCGCCAATACGCTGAACTCTACCGTGCTGTGCGGGGCGAATTTCGTTCTGCACGCGGCCGGCTGGCTGGAGGGCGGCCTCGTCTCGGGATACGACAAGTTCATCATGGACGCCGACCAGCTCGGCATGCAGCAGAAATTCGCCGAAGGCGTGGACCTGTCGGAAAACGGGCAGGCGATGGACGCCATCCGCGAGGTCGGCCCCGGCAGCCACTATCTCGGCTGTGCGCATACGCAGGCCAATTTCCAGACCGCCTTCTACCGCTCGTCCATCGCCGACAACAATTCCTACGAGCAATGGCTGGCCGAGGGCGAGAAGCGTGCCGACCAGCGCGCCAACGAACTGTGCCGGCGCTGGCTGGAAAGCTACGAGGCGCCGTTCCTCGATCCGGGCATCGAGGACGGGCTGAAGGACTTCGTCGCCAGGAAGAAGGAGTCCATGCCGGACGCCTTCACGTGAAGGGAGCCCGTGACAGGCCGGGCTAAAGTGGCCGACATCATCCACAAGGAAGTCTGGCGAAGCGCATTTCGCGAGCCGGAACGGTAGAGATTTGTTCCAGCCGATGGGTGATCTCAAACGGGAAATAGCCGCGCTTTTGAGCCCCTACGGCCTGATCCCGCGCGGCGGCTTCAATTTCGGGCCGAGCGAGGATGCGCCGGCCGGTCCGTCTGGCGTCCCGGCGAAGGCGGTGCTGCTCATAGGCCAGGGCGGGGCGACGCCGTGGACCTATTTCAGGAAGTGGCGGGAAAGCAAGCCGGCCGAGCTCGCAAACCCGCTCGATACCTGGTCCTCGGAAATCATCGGCGAAGTCGCCCGTGAATTCGGCGCCAGGGCGGTCTCCCCGTCGGACCGGCCGTTCCTGCCGTTCCAACAATGGGCGATGCGGGCCGAGGGCCTGAAGCCGTCACCGCTCGGAATCCTGACGCACCCGGAATACGGGCTGTGGCATGCCTATCGCGGCGCTCTTCTCTTCGACGGGACGATCGGCATCGAGCGCCGGACGGCCGCTGGCCATCCCTGCGACGGCTGCGCCGCGAAGCCCTGCCTTTCAGCCTGCCCGGTCGATGCCTTCACGCCAGGAGGCTTCGCCTTCGACGCCTGCGTCGCCCATCTTTGCTCGCCTGAAGGGGCTGCCTGCCGCGCGAGCGGATGCCTGGCGCGGAACGCCTGCCCGGTCGGTACGAGGTACCGCTATCCGGCCGAGGTGCAGGCGTTCCACATCGCCAAGTTCGTGCGCTAACCTGGCGTTCCGGCTTGTTCCGTGCGCGCGGCAGGCCCGTGACGCACCCTACTTCGCGACGTGCCAGACACCCCCCTTGCCGTCGCCGTTCACGTCTCCAGCCTTCTTGTCGCCGATGAAGGTGTAAAGCGGCGTGCCCTTGTAGGCCCACATCTTCGAGCCGTCCTTGCGCTCCACGACGCTCCAGTCGCCTTCCGCCTTCGCATCCGCATCCGCCTTGAGTGGCGGCCAGTTCACGGCGCATTTGTCGTAGCAGTTCGATTTGCCGGCCGCGTCCTTGTCGAAGCTATAGAGCGTCATGCCGGACGCATCGGTCCACATGCCGCCGGACATCTTCGCGGGCTCCGCCGCGAGTGCGGCACCTGCGCCAACCGCCAGGACGATCATCGCTAATCCAAGTCTCTTCATTTCCGTGCTCCCTGTCTGTCTCTTCTCGGCGCCGCGCGACGAGGCCACGTGTCATCAACGATGGCCATGGCGGGGAAATTCCGTATCTCGGCGCGTTTTTTATCGATCGCCGCATCTTGCGTGGCGGACGGCTCTGCGCGAAGTTCAATGAACTTTGAAAAAGGAATGGCGCATGGCGAAGCGGGATATCGAGATCGAAACCGGGGACGGAACGGCGAAGGCAGCGCTGGTGCAGCAATCGCAGGGCCGCGGCAAGGCCGGGGTGATCCTCTACATGGATGCATTCGGGCCGCGCGAGGCGCTCTACGAGATGGCCGAGAGGCTCGCTGGCCACGGATACACGGTGCTGGTACCCGACCTCTTCTATCGCTTCGGCGACTATGGTCCGCTCGATGCCAAGACGGCGTTCGCAACCGAGGAGAGCGGCGCCCGGCTGCGAAAGATGATCGCCGGGACAACGCAGGAAATGACGATCCGTGACAGCGAGGCGTTTCTGGATGCCCTCTCGGCGAACGGCGCCACCGGTCCCGTCGGCGCCGTCGGCTACTGCATGGGCGGCGGCCGCGCCCTCAACGCCGCAGCCACCTACCCGGATCGCATCGTCGCCGCTGCGAGCTTCCACGGCGGTAATCTGGCTTCCGACGCGCCGGACAGCCCGGCGAACCGTGCAGGAGCCATCAAGGCGAGGGTCTATGTAGGCTGTGCCGGCGTCGACAACAGCTTCCCTCCCGAGCAGTCCGCCCGACTTGCCGGGGCGCTGAGAACCGCCGAGGTCGATCATGTCATCGAGAACTATGTCGGCGTAAAGCACGGCTGGTGCGTGCCGGACCACGGAGTCTATGACGAAAAGGCTTCCGAACGGCACTGGAAGCGACTGACGGGATTCTTCGCCGAAACGCTGGGCGGGTAAGGGAAAGCCCGGTCCCGGGCCAGCAAGGCGCTCAGAGCGCCTTGACGGCCTCTAGCACCTCTTCGGCGTGGCCGGGCACCTTTACCTTGCGCCACACCTTGGCGATCCTGCCGTCGGGGCCGATCAGGAAGGTCGTGCGTTCGACGCCCATATATTTGCGCCCGTACATGCTCTTCTCCGCCCAGACGCCATAGGCGTCCAGAACCTTCCTGTCTTCGTCGGAGACAAGGTCGACCTCCAGCTTGTGCTTCGTCTTGAATTTGTCGTGACTCTTGACGCTGTCGGGCGACATGCCGACGACGACGGCGCCGGCCTTGGCGAATTGCGGCTTCAGGCCGGAGAAGGCGATGGCTTCCGCAGTGCAGCCACTAGTGTCGTCCTTGGGGTAGAAATAGAGCACGACCGGCTTGCCCTTCAGTGAGGACAGGCTCAGCGTCCCGCCGCCACCCTGCGGCAATTCGAACGCAGGTGCGACATCTCCGACATCCATTTCAGCCATATCAATGCCCTTCTTGAGGCTTACCACGATCCTGCGGGTTTAAAGGTTACAACAGGCCTGCGGTCCATATAATACTGATCCGGGATTCGTCTATCGATGAGGTACGACGGAAGCGCAGGTGCATTCAAAAGTACCGAAACATGAAAAAATCCGCTTCGGGCGCGATGAATATGCGCGCCTCGATGCGATGATTTCGGGAAGCGGCCCTGCGCTGCCTCCGCACGGCAGTCGCTTCGCCCGGCTGAGGCGCAAATGGCGGCTGCGCCGCCTTCTGAGACGGGTGGCGGCAGGGTTGGGCGCGATCGTCGTCGTGGTCGCCCTGGCCTTCGTCTCCCTCAATCTTTTCGGCGCCTCGCAGTTGGGCAGCGAGAAGCTGCGGCAGGCGGCCGAGAGCGCGCTGACGTCGCTTGTCGGCGTCGACGTGGACGCGGCGATCGGGAAGACCAGCATCGCGCTCGACAGTTCCCGCCTGATTGCGCTCCAGGTCGACGACGTGCGGCTATCCACGCACGGTTCAGGCAAGCCGGTGATCGATGCCGCGCGGGTCCGCTTCGGCTTCCATTTCCTACCGCTTCTCACCGGCCACATAAGACTGGGCAGCGTCAGCATAGAGGACGCGCACATAAGGCCGCGCCTCCTGCCTGATCTGGGCGGCGGCGACTGGACGGCCGGCCTTCGCGACAAACGCGGCCTGATCGAGCCCGACGCCGTACTGGGGGCGCTGTTCGGCGAATTCCATCGCGCCTTCGACGCGGTCGGCGGCGGATCCATGCGGGAAGTTCGCCTGCACGGAGTCGATTTCGTGACGCCGGACGGGCCGATGCCGAAAGGCGTCCATATCGAGGATGCTCGGCTTTCACGCCTGCTTTCGGGCGGGCTCGCCATTTCGGCCAGCGCGCACGCGCTCGGTATGGACTTCCTCATGGACGGCACGGCGAAGAGGGGCAGCGACGGGCGGATCGCCGCGCTCGATCTCGGCGTCAAGGCCGAAAGGCCGCAGGCGATCGCTCCCGAAGCGGCGCAGACGGCGACGGAACACGGCTTGCCGCTCAAATCGGTCGGCGCCTTCAACCTGCGGATCAGCGGCGCGGAAGGCAATGGCGGCCAGCCGTCGAAGGTCACGTCGACGCTCTCCTTCAAGGACGCGCTGCTCGACTTCGACGAAGACGGCCAGGCCATGGTCAGAGGAGAGATCGATACCTCGCTCGTTGCCGGCACGGACAAGCTCGAATTCAGCCAGTTGAACGTGGTGTCGGGTCATTCGCAGTTCAATTTCCACGGCGCGATAGGACCGCTGCCGCAGCCTGAGCAGACTGCGGAAGGGCCGGCCTACCGATATGAGTTCATCAGCGACGGGTCGGTATCGGCGCCGGAAGATTCGCCGGAGCCGCCATTGCCCTTCTATGCCCGCATAGCCGGGCGCTACGACGTCAACGCCAGGCAACTGATCGCCAGCGATATCGGCGTGCGCACCGGCCCCGGCGAGCTTCTCGGCACCGGCTCCATGACCTTTGTCGAAGGCAAGGCGCCAGGCGTGTTCCTGGCCGTCACCGTGCCTTCCATGCCGACCCAGCACGTAAAGCAGCTATGGCCGTGGCTGGCCGCGCCTGGCGCAAGAAGATGGGCGCTGAACAATCTTTTCGCGGGCACGGTGACGAACAGCAATTTGCAGTTCCATGTCCTTCCCGGTCGCCTGGGGAACGGCGAGCCGCTTTCGGACCAGGAGATTTCCGGCCATTTCGCCATGAGCGGTGCCCGTTTCGACATCGCCGGCAACATCCCTCCGGTTCGCGACGGCGACGGGACCGTCGATTTCAAGGGCAATTCGGTGGACATCGCGCTTGCGTCGGGGACAGTTTACCTGCCGAGCGGAAGGACGGTGTCGGCAAGCAACGGCACTTTCGTCCTGCGCAAGGTGCACAGGCCACCCGTGATCGGGGCGCTGGAGATCGATGTCGCCGGCAAGGCGGACGCCGTCACCGAACTGGCCTCCTATGATCCGATCAACGCCACGCGGCGGCTCGGCATGAAGCCGGACGACTTTTCCGGCGACGTCTCGGGGCATGTGACCGCGAGCATCTCGCTTTCCGAGGAGGTTCGTACCGACAGCCTCCCCTGGAAAGTCTCTCTCGACTATGACGACCTCGCCATTTCCAAGCCTCTCGACGGGCAGATGATCAGCGGCGCGGACGGTACGATCACAGTGGAGCCCGACCGTGCCGTCGTCGACGCCAAGGCAAGCCTGAACGGCATTCCCGCGAAGATCGAAATGACGCAGCCGTTCGGCGACGACGGACCGCCGAAATCGCGAAAGATCACACTCGACCTCGACGACAAGGCGCGCGAGGCGCTCCTGCCGGGTTTGAGCGACATGCTTTCCGGCCCGGTCTCCGTCGTGCTCGACACCCCCGACGGACATGGCCAGCCGGTCAGCGCCGACCTCACTTCGGCCAGACTTAGTCTTCCCTGGGCAGGCTGGACGAAAGGCGCGGGCATACCCGCCTCGGTTTCCTTCAAGCTCGATACCGATGGCGGGGCGGCGACGCTGTCGGATTTCCGCCTCAGCGGAAAGTCGTTCGGCGCCACCGGCAGCATCCAGCTTGCCGGCGACACGCTGGCGCAGGCGCGGTTCGGCTCGGTGCGGCTCAACGGCGACGACGATTTCAGCGTCGTCATCCAGCGCTCGTCGGGCAGCTATCACGTCGCCGTCAAAGGCGACTTGCTCGATGCCCGCTCGATCATAAAGAATGTGCTTTCCGATCCCGACAGCGCGTCGGCAAAGACGCCGGCGGGCAAGCCGGTCAAAGTCACCGTCGACGCCAGCCTGGACGGCGTGTCAGGTTTCAACGGCGAAACGCTGCACGGCGTCAGACTTTCCTACGCCGGGGCCGGTTCGCGCATCGGCAACCTGTCCATCAGCGCGACGGCCGGCTCGGGCGCCGATGTAGGCATCGCCGACAGGGACGACGGTAGCAGCCGGGCGGTCTCGATGCATTCGGCCGATGCCGGCGCCATCCTTCGCTTCCTCGATCTCTACGATCACATGCAGGGCGGGGCGATAAAGCTGGACCTCGGCGGGCCGGACGGCACCCCTCTGACCGGCCGGATCGACGCCACCAACTTCCTGATCGTGGACGAACCGCGACTGAAATCGATCGTCGGTTCGTCGCCCGTGCTGAACAGCAATGGCCGCTCGCCAAGCAGCGAGGCTCCTCAGGACATAGACGTCTCGCGCGTGCGCTTCGAGCGCGGCTATGCCCGCATCGAGAAGGGGGACGGCTATCTCAGGCTGGCGAAGGGTGTTCTGCGCGGCCCTCAGATCGGCACGACGTTCCAGGGAACGCTCTACGACCGGGACGGAAACATGGACATGACCGGGACCTTCATGCCGGCCTACGGCGTCAACCGGCTCTTCGGCGAGATACCGCTTTTCGGGCGCATTCTCGGGAATGGCAGGGATCGGGCCCTGATCGGCATCACCTACCGGCTTTCCGGCGACGCGAAATCGCCGAACCTCCAGGTCAATCCTCTCTCGGCAGTGGCGCCGGGAATTTTTCGCTCGATCTTCGAGTTTCGCTAGAGCAGCGGGTGTTCTGACGAACGCAGCATCCGCTGCTCCAGCTTGGCTTCTTCCGCCGCATTTGTACGACGCCAGGCCACTCCGTCTGGCTGCAAAATGCTCTGGCCGCAGCTATGCCGGCCGGACCAGGATGTGCTTCTTCCTGCCGAGGGAGAGTTTGATGACGCCCTCGGCGGTCAAATCCGCCTCCGTGATCATCCGGCGTTCGTCCTTTATCACGACATCGTTCAATCGCACCGCGCCGCCCTGGACATGACGCCTGGCCTCGCTGTTGGAGGAGGCGAGACCCGCCGTAACGAACAGCGACAGGACGCCTATGCCGGCCTTCAGCGCCGGGGCGGCCACCTCGACGGTCGGCAGGCTCTGCGACAGGCCGCCTTCTTCGAAAGTCTTACGGGCCGTCTCCTCCGCCTTCAGCGCCGCTTCGCGGCCGTGCAGCAATGCTGTCGCCTCGTTGGCGAGCACCTTCTTAGCCTCGTTGATCTCCGCGCCTT
>JBQCFA010000142.1:0-5032 GCA_051959695.1 Rhizobiaceae bacterium | reverse complement strand
ACGGCGAGCACGGCGAAGCCGACCGGGATGAAGGGGCGCTTGTCGTCAATTCCCGGCATGGTCTTCTCCCGTCGAAGCGAAGGTCTCGGTCGCGGCGACGAACCAGCCTGGCCGGGCGCGCCGGATGGCGGCGGCCGCGGCTTCCGCCTCCGCCTGTGTATCGTAGAGCCCGAAGCAGGTCGCGCCGGAACCGGACATGCGTGCAAAACGCGCATGGGTGGCGCGAAGCGCCTCGAGCGCGTCGCCGACAGGCGGAGCCAGTTCCAGCGCCGGCGCCTGAAGGTCGTTGCGGGTTTCGTCGAGCCAGGCGTAGAGAGTTTCGCGATCGCCGATGGCGGGACGCCAAAATCCCGGATTATCCTTTTTCGTCAACCGGGAAAACACCGCCGGCGTCGACACTTCCACGCCGGGATTCACCAGCACCATGAATAGCGGCGGGAAGAGCGAAAGTCGCTCAACCTTCTCGCCGATGCCGGAAACAAGCGCGGGATGCGGCGACAGGCACATCGGCACGTCCGCGCCGAGCGACAGGGCGATCCCGTCAAGCGGTGTCTCGTCCTCCATGCCCCAATGCCGCGCAAGCTCCCGCAGGGCGGCGGCGGCGTCGCTCGATCCGCCGCCGATGCCGGAGGCGGGGGGCATGTTCTTATCGAGCAGGATGGAGACGGGAAAAGCCGCGCCTGCCGTGTCGTCATGCGCGGCGGAGGAAGAGTGCTTTCGATCGGCCGGAATAAGGGCGCCTCGCAGTGCATTCCTGGCCCGCAGGACGAGATTGTTGCCGTCTGTCGGGATCATCTGCGCGTATGGCCCGGTAACATGGAATTCGTCCGCTTCGGCATGACGAACCGTCACCCGGTCGCCGAAACGGGTGAAAACCACGAGGCTCTCGATGAGATGATAGCCGTCGTTTCGCTGCCCGACGACGTGAAGCGCAAGATTGACCTTGGCGGGCGCCCAACCAGGACCGACGATCGCCGACATGCGCGATAGGGCTCAGTCCTTCGCCAGTCGATATTCGCCGGTGACGGGGTCCTTGACCAGCGTGCCGATGGCGTCGTTCTTCGCCTGCTTCTCCTGCCGCCGGACACGCGCCGAAACCCGTTGCGCCTCGCGCAGGAAGGATTTGTAGCCCCAATAGACGACAAGCGCGACGAGGCCGAAGAATATCAGCTGCGGCATGGCCTTCCAGCTCCTCTTGCATGATTCCGAAAGTGACGCGGCCTTCGGAGAGCGATCATGCGAAAACAAGAATGTGCGGCGCGGCACTGATCGACGGGCCGAACTTGCTCCGTATTATAGGAGTTTAACATGGCGGATCAAAGGCCGAATCGGCTCCACAGCGCCCGTTCCTCCAGCACGTCGAGCAGGCCGCCGGCCGCGCCGGCGGCGATCTCGGGCGCAAGCTCGACTTGGCGCGAGCCGAGGAAGCCGAGCCGCCGCGCTAGGAAGCCGCGCGGCTGCGTCACCAGTTTCAGCTTCGTCTTGTCGCCGTAACGAGCCTTGAGCACGGAGCGCATGTCGCCGAGGCTGTCGACAAGCCCCAGCGCGAGACCGCGCTTGGCGCTCCAGAAAAGTCCGGTGAAGAGATCCGGATCGTCTGCGAGCCGCTTTCCGCGCCTTTCCCTGACGAGGTCGATGAAGGTCTCGTGCACCTCGAGCTGCAGCGCCTTCAGCCGCTCGACATCCTCCTTCTTTTCCGGCCGGAACGGGTCGAGCACCGATTTGTTCTGCCCGGCGGTGTGGACACGGCGTTCGACGCCGATCTTCTTGATCAGGTCCTGGAAGCCGAAGGAGGCGGAGACGACGCCGATCGAGCCGACGATGGAGGAGGGATCGGCGATGATCTCGTCGCCGGCAAGCGCGATCATGTAGCCGCCCGAGGCGGCGATGTCCTCCACGAAGACGAGCACCTGTTTGCCCTTTTCGTCGGCGAGGTCGCGGATGCGCTTGTAGATAAGGCGCGACTGCACCGGCAAGCCGCCCGGCGAATTGATCGAGACGGCGACCGCCGGCGCCTCCTTGAAGGCGAAGGCCTTTTCGATCATGCCGGCGGCGCCTGCCAGCGAAAGCGAGGGACGGAACTGGTTGCCGCCCGAAAAGATCGCGCCCTGCAGCCGGATCACCGGGATGGTGATGCCTTCCGAGCGCATGCTCCTCGGCAGGATGCGGTTGAGGAATTTCGGCACGTGGGCAAGCCTCCCGTTGGTCCGATGGATGTAGGTACGTTCCCCGAGCGCGCAAGCGTAGGGCATCGTCCTCTCAATCTCCGAAAAGGCTTGCCTTTCCGTTGCAGATTTCGTCCGCACGCGGCGTCAGGGCGTTGCCGCCTTCATGCAGCACGAGCGGCGGGCAAAGCGCCGGGCCGCCGCGCAAACCCTTGCGGGCGCGCACCAGCACGCGGATGGCGTCTTCCTCGGCGCGCGGATGGACTGGCACGATCCGCGCCTCGCCGAAGCGGCCGGCAAGCGCCGAAAGGATCGCTTCGAGCGAGGCCGGCCGCGCGATGAGCGCCAGCACGCCGCCCGGCCTGACGATGGCGGCCGCCGTTCGTATCCACAGCGCGAACATGTCGGGCGGCATGACATGGGCGCGCCGTTTCAGATCGTCCGAGGTGGCGCGATCCGCCGCCGCGTTGAAAGGCGGATTCATGATGGCGCAGTCGAAGGAGCGGTCGGCGAGCCCGGCGGCGGCGCGGGCCTCGCCCGAAAGCGTCACGTCGGCGTCGAGCACCTGAACCCTGCCGGCAAGGGCTGCGTTTCCCGGCAGCGCCAGCGTCTTCCGCGCATGGAAGAGCATTTCCGCGTCATGCTCCACCAGGACGACATTCGCCCCCGGGCAACGTGACGCCACCGCCAGTCCCGCCGCGCCGGCGCCGGCGCCGAGATCGGCGAGCCGCCCGATGAAGCCCGAGGGCACGGCGGCCGCCAGGATCATCGCATCGAGCCCGGCGCGGTGGCCTCGTCCGGCCGGCTGCGCCAGGAGGAAGGCGCCGCGATGGAAAGCGTCCACGGTGGTCCCGCTATCGCCTTCCGGTGCTTCGCGCGGCGCTGCCGCCATGGTCAGCCGCCCTTCATCTCGTTGGCGATGCCGGCGTCCTCGAGGATGCGGCGCGCCTCCGCTTCCCTCTCCCTCTCGACCATGACGCGCCGGGGCAGGATGCCGAGGGAGCCTTCCACGATGCTCATGTTCTGGTCGGCGACGAAAAAGGCGATGCCGGCGTCGCGCATCAGCGATTCGACGAAGGAGATCACGACGGGGTCGTTGGTGCGCATCAACTCGATCATCGGGCGATCCTTAATTCATCACTACGACCTAGTGTGGTGGATTTGAAATTCGTCTTACGAGAGATCGAGCGTGACCAACGAATTTCAAATCCGGAACCACACCAGGATCATGAACTTGCTAGTATCCCTATCGAATCCGAAATTCGTGCGGCACCTGCCGGAAGTGAAGCGAATTTCGGATTCGGGACACTTGCGGCTAAATTCACCGGAGGCTTTTAGCCCGCGCGGACTGCCGCGCCAATTGGCCTCTTCGGCAAATCCGTCCACATGCCCTAGCTTCCAGAGAGCCGTAAGTTCGGCTAAGGGGTTGTACCGATATCGGGAAGGTCACGGGGAGTACCCGCATTGGGCGTCGTTGTATCGCTGGAAGAAGGCAAGAGGGACAGTTCGGCGATCGGCCGGCTGCTGGATCTGACCGCGTCCGACATGGCGCGCGTCAACGAACTCATCCTTTCCAAGGCCGGGTCGGAGGTCGAGATGATCCCCGAGATCGCCAACCATCTGATCTCCTCGGGCGGCAAGCGGCTGAGGCCGATGGTGACGCTCGCCGCCGCGCAGATGTTCGGCTACGCCGGGGAAGGTCATGTGAAGCTCGCCACCAGCGTCGAGTTCATGCACACCGCCACCCTTCTTCACGACGATGTGGTCGACGAGAGCGGCATGCGCCGCGGCCGCAAGACGGCGCGCATGATCTGGGGCAACCAGGCGAGCGTGCTCGTCGGCGATTACCTGCTTGGCCAGGCTTTCCGCATGATGGTGGATGTCGGCTCGCTGGACGCGCTCGACGTATTGTCGACGGCCGCCTCGATCATCGCCGAGGGCGAGGTGATGCAGCTTGCCGCGGCGCAGAATCTCGAGACGACCGAAGACGAGTACCTCGCCGTCATCCGCGCCAAGACCGCGGCGCTGTTTTCGGCGGCCGCCGAGGTGGGCCCGATCATCGCCGGCGCCTCGCGCGCCGACCGCGCCGCTCTGCGCTCCTACGGCACCAATCTCGGCCTGGCCTTCCAGCTCGTGGACGACGCGCTCGATTATGGCGGCGACAGCAAGAATCTCGGCAAGAATGTCGGCGACGACTTCCGCGAGGGCAAGGTGACGCTGCCGGTCATCCTCAGCTACCGCCGCGGCACGGCAGAGGAGCGGGAATTCTGGAAACGCGCCATCGAGGGCCACGCCAACGGCGACGCGGAGCTGGAAAAGGCGCTCGGCCTGATGACGCGCTGCTCCGCGATCGGCGACACGATCGGCCGCGCGCGTCATTTCGGCGAGATCGCTCGCGACGCGCTGGCGCCCCTCAAGCCGACGCCGCAGAAATCAGCGCTTCTGGAGGTGATCGATTTCTGCATCAGCCGTGTGTCGTGAGGATCGAGATTTGTTGATGCCCGGATAGTGGCCAGCCGCGTTGCTTGTATCGTAAAATGGCCACGCTTTGCCGCTTCAACGGCCTGGGAGAGTTTGCTTGAACTCCCGCTCTCCAGCGCAGGAAAGGGATGACATGCCGCATCGAAGCGGAAGACTGGTCGCGACGCTGATGGCCGCCGGGGTGCTCGCGTCGACGCTTTCGGCGCGCGCCGCGGCGCCGGCGGACGAACCATCCATCGATTCCCTGGCCGGCGCCTTTCTCGCCGCCCGGGTGGCGGAGGCCGACAACGACCTCGGCAGCGCCATCCAATTCTACACGCGCGCGCTCTCCTTCGACCCGGAGAACGAGGCGCTGCAGCAGAGCCTGATGATCTCGCTGATCTCCA
>JBQCFA010000141.1:0-3708 GCA_051959695.1 Rhizobiaceae bacterium | reverse complement strand
GGACGGCTTCCTCTATCGCCGCCTCGACCGTCCAGCGGCCCTCGCCGGAATCCTGCACATAGCCGGAGAATTGTGAGAGCTGCGGGTCCTTGGCCAGCGCTATTGCCGAGAGATCGAGCAGCCAGGAGGAAATAACGCTGCCTCGTCTCCACACCTCGGCGATGTCGGTGATGTTCAGCTCGAAGCGCTCGTCTTCCGGCAGGTCGGCGGAATCCTTGTTGCGCAGGATGTCGAAGCCCTCGGCATAGGCCTGCATCAGGCCGTATTCGATACCGTTGTGGACCATCTTGACGAAATGGCCGGCGCCGGCGGGGCCGGCATGGATATATCCCTTCTCGGCGCGGGGATCGAATTTCCCGCGGCCCGGCGTTCGCGGGATCTCGCCGATGCCGGGCGCCAGTGTCGAGAAGATCGGGTCGAGGTGGTCGACGGACTTCTTGTCGCCGCCGATCATCATGCAATAGCCGCGATCGATACCCCAGATTCCGCCTGAGGTACCGCAATCGACATAGCGGATGTTCCTGGCGGCCAGCGCCTTGGCGCGGCGGATGTCGTCCTTGTAGAAGCTGTTGCCGCCATCGATGACGATATCGTCCTTATCGAGCAGGCTTCCCAGCTTCTCGACCGTCTGCTCCGTGATCTTGCCGGCCGGCAGCATGACCCAGACCGCGCGGGTCTCGCCGGAAAGGGCATCGACCAGTTTCTCCAGCGATGCGGCATCGACGGCGCCGTCCTTCGCCAGCGCCTTGCGCGCGTCGGCGTTGATGTCGAACACCACGCATTTGTGTCCCGCCTTCATCAGGCGCCGCACCATGTTGCCGCCCATGCGGCCGAGGCCCACGAAACCGATCTGCATAAATTTCATCCTTTCAGGAGCCCCGCCGAAGGACATCGGCCGGATAGGAAAGCCCGATGCAACCAAAGCTAGGCGCGGCGGTGCAATTTTCTACCGATCAAAAGGAAAAGCGCGCCCGTTGTCAAAATCAGCCGCGAAAATGGCGCTGGGATGGCACGCCGACGGACTTAAACGTCAATCGCCCCGGCTAGCGACAACGACGCTGTGGCTCTCGTCCTCCTTGGGACGCTCGGCAGGCAACTGGCTGCCGGTGACGATGTAGTGAACGGTCTCGGCGATGTTGGTGGCATGGTCGCCGATGCGCTCGATGTTCTTGGCGCAGAAAAGCAGGTGCGTGCAGGCGGTGATGTTGCGCGGATCTTCCATCATGTAAGTGAGGAGCTCGCGGAAGAGCGAGGTGTACTTGGCGTCGATCTCCTCGTCGCGATCCCGAACGGCGGGGAGGCGGTCGACCGCGCGGGAGCCATAAGCGTCCAGGACGTCCTTCAGTTGGGTCAGCGCCAGTTCGGCCAGCGCCTCGATGCCCCGGAAAAGCCTTGCCGGCTGCCGCGCCTGGCCGGCCGCGGCGACCCGCTTGGCAATATTCTTGCCAAGGTCACCCACCCTTTCCAGGTCGGCGGAGATGCGGATCGCCCCGATGATCTCGCGCAGGTCGACCGCCATGGGCTGGCGGCGCGCGATGATCATTATCGCCTTGTCGTCAATCTCGCGCTGCGTCTCGTCGAGGACGCGATCGTTGCCGATCACCGACCGGGCGAGCGCCTCGTTGGAACTAACGAGCGCGGCGACGGCTTCCTCCACCATGCGCTCGGCCTGACCGCCCATCGCGGCAATCTTCGTAGCCAGGAATTTCAGTTCCTCATCATAGGCCTGGAAGGTATGGCTGGGCATTCGTCTCCGCTCCCGATCGGTCCGTTCTAGCAACCTAGGCCACGCAGATGACAGAGGAAAGAACTCCGGGGCCTATCGGAAAAGCATTGCAGCGGTGGCTCAGGGGCTCGCGGGGAAGTGGGCGACAAAGGTAGCGCCCTTGCCCAATTCGGAATGGACGACGAGGCGCGCGCCGTGCCGGTTGAGGATGTGCCTGACGATGGAGAGGCCGAGTCCCGTCCCCTTCTGCGCGCGGCTCGTCTCGACATCGACGCGATAGAAGCGCTCGGTGATCCTCGGAATATGCTCCTTCGGGATGCCGGGCCCGAAATCCTGCACCGTCACGTCGACACCGGTCGAATTCTCCTCCACCGAGACGACGACGCGCTTGCCGGACTGTCCGTACTTGCAGGCGTTCTCCAGCAGGTTCACGAAGACCTGGACGAGTTCGTCGCGGTCTCCCGCCACGATCACGGGACGGTCGGGAAGATGTTTCTCGATGCCGACGCCAAGCTCGGCGGAAAGATGGCTCAGCGTATCGACCACGCCCTTGACCACGCCAACCAGGTCCACCTTGTCGGAGGGATGATGATGAGACCTCATTTCCAGCCGCGACAGGGACAGCAGGTCGTCGATCAGCCGCGCCATGCGCGCCGTCTGGCCCTCCATGATCTGCAGGAAATGTTCACGCGCCTTGGCGTCGCTCTTGGCCGGCCCGCGCAGCGTTTCTATGAAGCCGGCGATCGAGGCGAGCGGGGTGCGCAATTCATGGCTGGCATTGGCAACGAAGTCGGCACGCATACGGTCGATGCGGCGCGCTTCGCTCTGGCCATGGAATGTCATGGCGAAGAGCCCGGCGGCATGACCGACAGGGCGCACGGCAACCTGGTATAGGCGATCGACCGGGACACGCTCCGCATAGTCGATGGGTAGCGCGGCGCCCCGTCCGCCAAGGACCGATCCGATCAGTGTCTGCATTTCAGGCGCGCGGAACTTGAGCTGGATCGACGAGCCGACTGCTATCCGCCCGAATGCTGCGACGGCCGCTTCGTTGGCGTGGATCACCGAACCGGTTCGATCGAAGAAAACGATCGGATCCGGCATTATTTCGGCCAGATCGACGGCGGAGACGTTTCCGATAGGCGTGCCGCGGCCGTCCGCCTGCCCGCGATCGGCCAGGCTCCGTCCCGCGGGGGCGAACGCTCCAGCGACCAGGCGACGCAATCTGGCACGCCAGGGCCGTCTGCTTTTTTCGTCCGTATTATCCATATCCGCCATCCGTGCTCCATTGCCGCACGGTGAACTTGCCGCCGATCCGCTTCGGCCTTACCCAATAGCATGAACGCGAAAAAGGGGTACCGCCATGGCAGATGACGTGAAGGACCTGACCGAGCCGGCGGATACCAGCCCGCTCAGGCTCATGTTGAATGGCAAGGAACGCGAATTCGACATCGACGATCCCGACCTGCCGGACTGGATCGCCAAACGGGCGATGAAATCGGGCGGCTATCCTTATTCCAAGAAGCTGAAGAACAAGGAGTATCTGGAAGAGCTCGAGCGCCTCCAGATGGAACTGGTCAAGCTGCAATACTGGCTGCAGGCGACCGGCAACCGGGTCATGGCGCTTTACGAGGGCCGCGACGCGGCGGGCAAGGGCGGCACGATCTTCGTCACCCGGCAATACATGAATCCGCGCACGGCGCGCAACGTGGCGCTGCCCAAGCCTACGGAAAAGGAGCGCGGCGAATGGTACTTCCAGCGCTATATCGCCCATTTCCCGACGGCGGGGGAGTTCGTCACCTTCGATCGCTCCTGGTACAACAGGGGCGTCGTCGAGCCGGTGATGGGCTTCTGCACGCCTGAGGAGCGCCGGAAGTTCCTCGAGGAAGTTCCCCACTTCGAACGCATGATCGACAATGACGGCATCTATTTCTTCAAGTTCTGGCTCAACATCGGCCGGGAGATGCAGCTCAAGCGCTTCC
>JBQCFA010000140.1:0-12809 GCA_051959695.1 Rhizobiaceae bacterium | reverse complement strand
TGTTTCACTGCTCCCCACCTGTCTCGCCGACCGTGCCGCCGCGATCTTTTGCAGCGGCCCGGCCTGCGATCCCGGCGGGGTCTGTGTGCCTCTGTCCGGCACGCAGGGGTCCTAGTGCCCCCAGGGAAAACCTTTCGGCAGAACCTCCCCGGACGGCCCGCCACGTTAGCGGCCCATCGGAGGCGCCGGTCCCTCCCCACGCAATCACCGTCATGACCGGTGTTCCCATGGGAGGAACTGCGAAGGATTATGGAGGAAGCGAGGGAGGCGTGGAGAAACAGGCGCGAAGAAAATTGCGAAATAGCGGAGATCGGCGGCTCTTGCGAGATTCGGGGTGCCGATCCATCCACGCTTGCACTTCGTCCAACACCCCTCATCCGTCGCCTTTCCCGAACGTGCAAGCACGTTCGGGGGCGACACCTTCTCCCACAGGGGAGAAGGGGGAGCGTAGCATCGCCGCCCCTGCCCATCACGCCGATGTCGGAATCCCCTTCCTCGCCCCTTGTGGGGTGAGGAGCGGTGGCCTTTGGGCCGATCGATCGACAAGGATTTGCCGATCGAAGCGACGAACGCCCGGAGCCAAAGTGGAGGGCGGATACGGAGCCCCGGCAAGGCGGAGCCGAGCCGTTGGGCGAACTTGGTGAGGGGTGCCGAAAGGACCGCCGCCTTTGGCATCGTTTGCCGATACCGGGTCAGGTCATCCCGCACGCTTGGGACAAAGGCACGGCCCTTACCCCGTCACGCCCAGCTTCTTCTGCAGGCTGGTCGATGAGGTGGTGTATTGGAAGACGATGCGCTCGCCCGGGCTGATGTAGCGCTTTGCCGCCTGCGCCATCAGCGCCACCTCGTGGAAGCCGGAAAGGATCAGCTTGAGCTTGCCCGGATACCAGTTGATGTCGCCGACCGCGAAGATGCCGGGCTCGGAGGTCTGGAACTTCTCGGTGTCCACCGGGATCAGGTTCTCGTGCAGGTTCAGGCCCCAATCGGCGATCGGGCCGAGCTTCATGGTCAGCCCGAAGAAGGGCAGCATGCGCGTGCAGGGGATTTCGACGTCGCCATGCGGACCCTTGACCGTGGCCGAGCGCAATTGCCCGCCTTCGCCTTTCAGCGCCGTGACCTGGCCGATCTGGAAGCCGATCTTCTCCTCCTCGTGCAGCGCGAACATGCGGTTGACGCTGTCGGGCGCCGCGCGGAACTCCGCGCGACGGTGGACGAGCGTCAGCCGTTTCGCGAGCGGCTGGAGATTGAGCGTCCAGTCAAGGGCGGAATCGCCACCGCCGACGACCAGCAGGTCGTGACCCCGGAAATCCTCCATGCGGCGCACGGAATAGAAGACGCTCTCGCCTTCATATGCCTCGATGCCGGGTATCGGCGGCCGTTTCGGCTGGAAGGAGCCGCCACCCGCCGCGATGACGATCGCCTTGGCCTCGAAAACCTCGCCTTCGTCGGTCGTCACCCTGAACGATCCGTCATCGAGCTTCTCGACGCCGGAAACCATGCGGTTAAACGTGAAGGATGGGCCGAAGGGCTCGATCTGCTCCATCAGCCGGTCCACCAGCCCCTGCGCCGTGATCGAGGGCCATGCCGGGATGTCGTAGATCGGCTTTTCCGGATAGAGCTCGGCACACTGGCCGCCGGGCCGGTCGAGAATATCGATCAGATGGCATTTGAGGTCGAGCAGCCCGAGTTCGAACACGGCGAACAGCCCTACCGGGCCGGCGCCGATGACGAGAATGTCTGTCCTGGTGATGTCGCTCATCTTGTCGCCTCGGCCTGACGGCCCAACACTTCCTGGATCCGTTCGGATTTGCGCCCGCCTTGCGTCGGATGCTGTCCTGGAACCGCCATCGGTTACGGAAAATTCGCCCGTGCTAGCCCTGCCGTTCGGGCACGCGCACGACCAGCCCGTCCAGTTCGTCGCGCACCTTGATCTGGCAGGAAAGGCGCGAATTGGGACGGACATCGAAGGCGAAATCGAGCATGTCCTCTTCCATCGGTTCCGGCTCGCCGACGACGCCGGTCCACGCCTCGTCGACATAGACGTGGCAGGTGGCGCAGGCGCAGGCGCCCCCGCACTCCGCCTCGATACCCGGCACACCCTTGCGGATGGCGTTCTCCATCACCGTCGAACCGTTCTCGGCTTCGATCTCGAACGGCGTGCCGTCCAATGCGATAAGGGTGATCTTCGTCATCAGGCGATCCGGGGACAATCTCGGCTTCAGCGGGCCACGACGGCCAAAACGTTCAAAAAGGCAGGGTCAGCGCCGAGATAACCACTCCCGCAGGCAAGTCAACCGTCCGGAAGCGACATGAAATCGCAGGCCGCGGACGACGAGGCCTCAGCGGCTGATGGCGGCGATGAATTCGCGCACCTCCTCGATGCGCCGCGACAGGGTCCGGAGGAACGGCCTGGACTCCGCGTCGCCCTCCACCGAAGCGGCGGCTTCGGCCACCGCGAAGGCGCCGATCCCGAGCGCCGCGCCCCGCAGACCATGAGCCAGCTTGCGACGCTCGTCCGGCTCGGCGTCGCATATCCTTTCGTACACGGTCGCCGTCTCATGCAGGAAAAGGGAAAGCACTTCGGCCTCGACCGTGCGGTCGCCCAGCGTCTGGCGCTCGAGGTGGGCAAGGTCGATCGGCCGTGCGCGCGCCGCCCCGCATCGCTCGCCGCCCGGCATCAAAAAGCCCACGGCTTCCGCGTCATCCGCCTTCATCCAGCACCCTCCGGCCCTTACGCTCCCGCGCGGACGCTAGGCGGTTTGCGTGGACATAATGTTAACGCCCGCTTCCAGGGCGTTGCAAATTTTCAGGGGATCATGTCGCCATTAACCCTATGTTTAAACTTTTACCCATCGCGGGAAATGCAGGTTTCCTTTAAGTCGGTGTGTCACTACGATACGATAAGGGTATCGCAGTCTAAAATAAGCCTCATACGCGGGCGACGAGGGGTCCTCAGGGGCGGCTCCGCGTAGACAAAAAGCAGGATTCCGGCGGCATGGCGCGTAAAACCTCTCCCCTTCAAAACATCGACAGCGACGTTGCGCGCGAACTCGAAGAGGCGCTGAACATCGATCTCGACCCGAGCGGTTCGGAAGGTGAATTGGACATCGCCGCCTCCATGGCGGAGCTGGAGGCCCAGATTTCAAGGGCCGCGGACGAACTGGCGCGCGAGGAAAAGGCGCAGAAAGCCACTGTAAAGCCCGAGAAGCAGGAACCCGCGCCAGCCGCGTCCACGCCGGCGCAGCCTGTCGCAACCAAGCCGACACAGGGCGCACAGCAGCCCGCGAACTCCGCGCAAAAGGCGCCCGAGCCGAAGACCGCGCCGAAGCCGGCGCCGCAGTCCGAGGCCAAGGTCGCCGCCGAGCTGCGCCCGTCCAAGCCGGCGCCGGCCTTGCCCGCGCAGCCGCTGCGCCAGCCGGCGAACGACGATCGCCAGAAGGATTACCGTGCCGTTCTGGCACAGATGAACCGTCGTGCGCCAAGCACGATCTATTGGCTGGTCGCCCTGCTTTCGGTGATCTGGATCGCCGGCGGGCTGATGCTCGGACACCTGCTCTATGCGCCCGGTATCTGGCAGATCCGCTCCGTGGCGCAGCTCATGGCCGCCCCCTACGCCATCGCGCTCGGCGTCGGCATCGTCGTGCCGATCATCCTGTTCTGGGCGTTCGCCGTCATGATTCGCCGGGCCCAGGAGATGCGCATGATGGCGCGTTCCATGACGGAGGTGGCCTTCCGTCTGGCCGAGCCGGAGCATCTTGCCCAGGACCGCGTGATGACGGTCGGGCAGGCCGTGCGCCGCGAGGTGCAGGCCATGGGCGAAGGCATCGAGCGCACGCTGGCGCGCGCCGTCGAACTGGAGACGCTCGTCCATACCGAGGTCAACGAACTCGAGCGCGCCTATTCGGACAATGAAACGCGCATCCGCGCACTGGTCGACGGCCTCGGCAACGAGCGCGACGCCGTGGTCGGACACGCCGAGCGCGTCCGCGCCTCGATCGTCGGCGCGCACGAGCAGCTGCACAGCGAGCTGAGCGCCGCGGGCCAGAGCATCCACGACAATATACTCGGCGCGTCCTCCAGGCTGACTTCCGCCGTCTCCGACGCCGGCGACATGCTGATCGACCGGCTGAACGATTCGAGCGCCACGATCCACGAAGGGATCGCCCAGCGCATGGACGCCATCTCCGACCAGATCAGCACATCGGGCGAAGCCTTCGCCAGCCTGCTCGACACGCGCGTCGCCTCGCTGAGGCAGGGCGCGGAGGAAGCCGCACGCTCGCTTTCCGACGTGCTCAACGATCGCACCAACGGCATGGTGTCGCTGCTCGGCGGCGCCACCGACAGCCTGACCAGCGAATTCGACGCCCGCCTCGCGGCCATCGAGCGCACGCTCGGCGAACGCGGCCAGTCGCTGATCAGCGAGTTCGAGACGCGCGCCGAGGCGCTCGATGCGGGAACGCAGCGGCTGAACGCGGCGCTGGAGGCGCGCGCGCGGCAGATCAACGATTCGCTGGTCGAGCGGGCGCGCGAGATCGCCACCGCCTTCACCGGCGGCAAGCAGGAAATCGCCGTCGCTATCGACGAAGGCCGCATGGCGATCTCCAGCGAGCTCTCCCAGCTCGTCACCTCCACATCTTCCATGCTGGAGGCACGGGCGAACGAATTCGGCGAACGGCTGCTCGCGAGCCGCGAATCGATGTCGAGCCAGCTCGCGGCAGACCTTGCCAGGCTCGAGGAATCCCGTGCCGGCATCGAGGCGATCCTCGCCGGCCACTCGGAGCTGCTGGCGAAGGGGCGCGAGGACATGGCGGAGACCATCGCCGCCGACCTGGCGCGGATCGGCGAGATCCGCAACGAGATCGACGCCGCCGTCGAGCGCCAGATCGCCAATTTCGGCGAAGGCCGCGAGCGGCTCTCCGCGGCGCTGCAGGATGATTTGCGGCGGCTGGTGGAATCGCGCGACGAGATCGACCAGGCGGTTTCCAGCCATGTCGGCAAGCTCGTGGAAGGCCGCAACATCCTGCGCCATGCGCTCGAAGAGGACCTCGCCAGGCTTTCGGACACGCGCGGCGATATCGACGCCGCCGTCACCGGCCATGTCAGCCAGATCGCCGAGGGGCGCGCCAACGTCCAGGCCATGCTGCGCGAGGAACTGGAAAAGCTCGCGGCGATGCGCGGCGACATCGAGACCGCCATCGAGACGCATGTGGCGAAGCTCGCGGACAGCCGCAATTCGCTCTCCGGCGCCATCGACGGCGATCTCGAAAAGCTCGAGCAGACCCGCGCCGTCATCGACAGCACCGTGCGCGAACATATCGGCAAGCTGGCGGAGGGCCGCGACCTGCTCTCCTCGGCGCTGCAACGCGACCTCCAGAAGCTCGCCGATACCCGCGAGGAGGCCAACGCGGTGCTGGCGCAGCATGTCGAGCGCATAGCCGCCTCGCGCGACGAGATCACAAGCGCGCTCGCCGGCGACATCGACAGGATCGAAGACGCGTTCCGCCGTCAGACCGGCGTCATCGAGGAACGCACGCAGCGCATGCAGACGGCGCTTGAAACGGGCGTCGAGAACGTCCGCGGCGTGCTGGAGGACACCGCGGTGGTGGTGGCCGGCTCGCTGCGCGACAAGGTGCTTGAAGTCACCAACCTGCTCAACGAGGAGGCCGGCAAGGCGTTCACCGATACCGACCGCCAGATCGCCGAGCGCGCCGAGAAGACCTCGGCCGCGCTTGCCGAGCGGGCGGCGGACATCAACCGCGCCTTCGACGAGGCCGACCAGCGGCTCATCAGCCGCGTCGAGGAGACGGCGAGCGCGCTCGCGGAACGGGCCTCGACGATCGGATCCAGCTTCGAGGAAGCCGACCAGCGGCTGGCGGCGCGGATGGCGGAAGCGGCCGAGGCGTTGCGCGCCAAGTCGGACGAGATCTTGCAGGCCTTCGACCGGACCGACAGCCGCCTGACGGAACGTGTCGAGGAGATCGCCCGGCGACTCGCTGAAAAGGCGGAGGAGACCGCGGCGAATCTGGTGCAACGCACCGCCGAGGTCGCCAGCACGTTCGACGGCGTCGACCAGAAGCTTGTGGCCCGTGCCGAGGAAACCGCCAACGCCCTCATGCGCCGTACGGCCGAGATCGCCGGCGCCTTCGACGGCGCCGACCGCAAGCTGGTGGCCCGCGCCGAGGAAACGGCGACGGCCCTGCTCGGCCATGTCGCCAGCATCACCGGTACCTTCGAGGAGGCGGATCAGCGCATCATCGCCCGCACCCACCAGACATCCGCCGAGCTGCATGCTCGCGCGGGAACCATCGAGGAGGCGCTCAACGGCATCGACCGCGTGCTCGCCGCCAGCGCCGAGCAGCTCGCCGGCCGGCTCAGCGGGCAGATCAGCGACGCGGAGACGCGCCTTGCCGCCGGGGCCGAGACGATCGGCGAGAAACTGCAGGAAAAGGTCGCCCTGGCGGAACGGCAGCTCATCTCGCGCGCCAACGCGATCGCCGAGACCTTCTCCGCGGTCAACGAGCATATCGGCCAGCGCACCAACGACGCCGCGAAGACGATCGAGGGGCATACGCGCGAACTCAACACGATGCTCGCGACCCGCTCCGGCGACATCGCCCGGATCCTGGAAGATACCGCGAAGCCGCTGATCGACAGCTTCGCGGCCAGCGGCGGCGAGTTGCAGAAGAGCCTGGAGAACGCGACGCAGCGCGCTACCGAGCGTCTTCGGGCGGAGAACGCAGCGCTGGTCAACGCGCTCGCCAACCGCACCGCCGATACGCTCGCCGCGGTGGAGGGCTCGCGCAACAGCCTTTCCGAAACGGTGACCGACCTCATCGGCCGCCTCGCCGGCTCGAATACGCAGCTCTCCGAACTGATCGAAACCGCCGCGACGAACCTCTCGATCATCGACGAGAAGCTTTCCGGCTCGACGCAGAGCTTTGCCGCCACGACCGAAAGGGCGGCGCAGACCTTCTCGAGCTCGGCTCGCCTCATCGACGTCAACACCGGCAAGCTCAACGAGCTTTCCTCGCTGACGCTGAAGGAGATCGCCGCGATCGCCGCCCGCTTCGACGAGCACGGCAAGATGCTCGCGAGCGCCTCCGACCTGCTCGGCTCGGCGCAAAGCAATCTGGCCTCCACGCTTGACGATCGGCAGACGGCCCTCGAGGAGCTGGCTGTCGGACTGGTGAAGAAATCCGAAGACATCGAGCGCGTCATGCGTTCCTTCGAGGACCTCGTCGGCCGCGCTCTCCAGAAAGCCGAGGGCCGCACGCGCGAATCGACCGAGCAGATCAGGAGCGCGATCTCGGAAGTGGTCGATTCGGCGGCGCAACGTTTCGCGGACGCTACCGTGGAGATACGGCGCACCGCGAACACGATCCGCACCGAACTGGAGGATACCAGGGCCGAGTTGAAGAAGGGCGTCCTGGATCTGCCGGAGGAAACCAAGGAGTCGACGACGGCCATGCGCCGCGCCGTCTCCGAGCAGATCAACGCGCTCAAGGAACTGTCGGAAATCGTGGCGAAATCCGGCCGCACCTTCGACGTCTCCGAACGGCCTGCCGCCCGCCCTGCCCGCCAGGCGCCCGCGCAGCCCGTCTTCGAGGCGCCACGCCCGTCGGGCGGCACTGCGTCGCCGGCCTTCGTCCGCGAACGCAGCGCCCCGCTCGCCGAACCCGCCCCGCGCCCGCGCGAACAGGAAAATCGCCGCGCCGCCGAGCCCGAGAACGCTCAGGCGCCTTCAGGCGGCGGATGGGTGCGCGACCTGCTTCGCGGCGCCTCGCGGGAAGAACAGGCCGCGGGACGCCCGGCGGACGCCGCGCCGCGAGGGAACGGCCAACCGCGCTCGCCGCTGCATGTGGTGGAGTCGCTCAACTCGCTTTCCGTCGATATCGCCCGTGCCATCGACCACGAAGCCTCGGTGGAGCTTTGGGACCGTTACCGGCGCGGCGAGCGCAACGTCTTCACCCGTCGGCTCTATACGCTGAAAGGACAGCAGACCTTCGACGAAATCCGGCGCAAGTACCAGTCGGACACCGAGTTCCGCGCGGCCGTCGACCGCTACTGCGACGATTTCGAGAAACTGCTCGACGACGTCGGCCGCGGCGACCGCGACAACATCATGGCGCAGACATATCTGACCTCCGACACCGGCAAGGTCTACACGATGCTGGCGCACGCCGCAGGGCGGCTGAACTGATCCGCCCGCCCGAGGGCGTCCCCCCGGCTCAGGCGTTCCGCCGCAAGAAAAAGGCCGCCCCGTGGGCGGCCTTTTTGCTTTCCTTATTGTCATCCTCTCCGCTTACATGACCTTGGCGGACCAGTCGAGAATGTCCACGGCGACCTGGCCGAATGCACGGTCGAGCGCGCGGATATAGGCGTCGTTGCCCGAGCCGGAAACCGGCGCCGTCGCCTGGAAGAGCTTTTCGGCCCGAACCACGCCGTTGCGGTCGTTGAGGACGCGGATATAGAGCTCGACGTCCGCCCGCTCGCCGCCGTCCACCCTGATGTCGAAGGAGCGGATGTCGGCGATCACCTGGTAGTCGATCGCAAGCCCCTCCCCGGGCTGCCCGACGCCGCCGAACCGAGCGGACTTCTGGAACGTCTCGGCGAGCCTGGCCTGCACGACCTCCGGCAACCGGTCCGCCCATTGTGCACCCTTGAGATACTCGATCCTGCCAGGCTTGGGCTCGATGACGATGTTCTGGCTGTCGAACGCCTTTATCGCGGTCGGGTTGGCAATGAGAACCTGCAGCCTGTGCTCACGCCGCCCGGTCGCCGCCAGAGGCGCCGACAGGTCGAATGTGTCGACCGGCTTGGAGCCGCCGCCGAGGAGCGCACAGCCTGGAAGGAAAAGAAGCAGCGCTGCCGCCGCCGCCACGCGATGCTTCGATCTCACCCGAATCCCGCCACCCGCCACGATGGGATGCTCCCTGCTGCCGCGAATTTCCGTCTTCATGGTGCCTTTGGCCGGAGTCAATGCCGCGCCCTTCCGTTATAGCGCGGAACCGACCCGCTATTGCCACCGGTGATAATCTGAGCCGGGTTGCGCGCCAGACTGTCCACAGCTTCGTCGATGTGTTCCACGGCCCGGCGCATCTCCTGCACAAGGCTATCGACGTTGCGCAGGCCCTGGCCGGAGAAGTGGGCGACGCCGGCGGTGATCGGGCCGAGTTGGGCGTTCAGCGTGTCGGCGACCTGCTTGAACGACTTCAGCGTGTCGCTCGCCTGCCGCATGAGGCCATTGGCATCGCCCGAACCGAGCAGCTTGTCCACCTTCGCGAGCACCCCGTTCACACGGACCGAAGCGTCGTTCAGCCGTTGCGAGATGTCCTTGGCGTTGCGCACGATCTCGTCGACGTCGTCGGCATGGTCACCGATCTTGTCCGCGGTCTTGGCAACGGCCGAAATGGCTTCCTTGGCCGTCTGGCTGGCATTCTGGATGTTGTCGATCGCCGCCTTGACGCTGGCCGGGTCGACGGCGTCCACCACCTTGTCCACCTTCGATATCGTGCCCTTGGCGCTGTCGGAAAGCTCATGCACCGACTTCACCGTGGAATCGACATTGGCCATGATCTGGTCGAGCTGGGTCGACGCGGATTTCAGCCGGTTGGTGAAGGTGTCGATATTGGCGACGATGTTGGCGACCTTCTGCTGGTCGACCGAATCGAGGATGCGCTTGGCGGAATCGAGCGTACCGCCGATCTTGCCGGAAACGCCGTTCAGCGTATCGGAAAGCTTGCCGGCGCTGGCCAGGAAATCGTCCACCCCGCTGGCGTTCTTCTTGAGCGCCTCCGAGAAGACCTCGACGTTCTTGATCGTCTGGGTCAACGGCTCGCGCGAATCCTGCACGAAGGCCTGCAGCCCGCCGAGAACGGAATCGGCGCGCTTGAAGATGTCCTGCGCGCTCTCCAGGAGGTTGGTCACGGCGGAGGGAGCGGTCTTGATCTCGGCCACTCCGCCTTCTTTCTCGGCCTTCTCGAAGAGGTTCTCGGCGGTGGCCTGGGACTCATCCTTACCGACGCCGGCGATCTCGATATTCGCCTGTCCGGTGAGGCCCGCTATGCCGACATTGGCCTCGGACACGGTCGTCACGGGCGTGTCGCGGTTCACCTCGGCGTCGGCGACGGAAAACTTGGAGTTGGTCGGGTCGATATAGACGTGCTTGACGTCACCCACCTTGACGCCGTTGAAGAGCACCGCGCTGCCGCGCCCGAGCCCCGCGGCGGAACCGGCAATGCGGAAGCGAAGCAGCGCCGTGTCCCCCCTCGAGCCGATCCTGGCGGTCCAGTAGATGAAGCCGAACGCCGCCACGATGGCGAAGATGGTGAAAATGCCGACGGCGACGTAGTTGGCGCGTGTTTCCATGCGTCAGACCCTGCTTTCCGCTTGCTGGGTGGATCGGCCGAGCTTCGGCCTCGTCTTAAGATCGAGCTGGCGCGCCCGCTTGCCGCGAAAATAGGATTTCACCCACGGCTCCTCGCTGGCGAGCATGTCCTCGATCGTTCCCTGAACGAGAACCTTCTTGTTGCCCAGTACCGCGATGCGGTCGCAGGCCGAAAACAGGCTGTCGAGATCGTGCGTGACCATGTAGACGGTCAGCCCCATCGTGTCCCGCAGCTTGGCGACGAGCTCATCGAATTCCGCCGCGCCGATCGGGTCGAGACCCGATGTCGGCTCGTCCAGGAAAACGAGATCCGGATCGAGCGAAAGGGCGCGCGCCAGCGCCGCCCGCTTGATCATGCCGCCCGAAAGTTCCGACGGATATTTGTCGGCCGCGTCCGGCCCCAGCCCGACGAGTTCGATCTTCAGCCGCGCCAACTCGTCCATCAACCGCTGCGGAAGGTCGAGATACTCGCGCATCGGAATCTGGATGTTCTCCTTGACGGTGAGCGCCGAAAACAGCGCGCCGTGCTGGAAAAGCACGCCGAGCCGCATGTCGACCATCATGCGTTCCGCATCCGTCGCCTTGTCGAGATCGACCCCGAAGACCTTGATCGTCCCCGACTGCTTCTTGTTGAGGCCGAGGATCGTCCTGAGCAGCACCGACTTGCCGGCGCCGGAAGCGCCGACGAAGCCCAGAATCTCGCCGCGATAGACGTCGAGCGACAGGTCCTTCAGCACCTGGGTCTTGCCGAAGGAGACATTGACGCCGCGCGCCTCGAGGACGATTTCGGGATCCTTCCCTTCCGCCCCAGCCACGCCGCTTTCCGATTGTGCCTCCTCGCCCATCAGCCGTCCCGGTCAGAAATTGATCGCGGCATAGAACATGGCGAACAGGCCGTCGACGACAATGACGACAAAGATGGATTTCACCACCGACGCCGTCACCCGCTCGCCGAGCGATTCGGCGCTGCCGCCCACCTTCATGCCTTCCACGGACGCGATGATGCCGATGATCATCGCCATGAAGGGCGCCTTTATCAGCCCCGCCCATATCGTGTTCAAGTCGATCGCGTCGCGCATGCGGTCCAGGAAAGCCGCCGGCGGGATGCCCGAATAGAGCCAGGCGGTCGCCATGGCTCCGCCGATGGCGGCGAAATTGGCGGTGATCGTCAGGCACGGCAGGACGATGACCAGGGCCACCAGCCGGGGAAATACCAGCACGCCGACCGGGTTGAGCCCGATCACCGTCAGCGCGTCCACCTCCTCGCGCATCTTCATCGAGCCGATCTCGGCGGTTATGGCGCTGCCCGAGCGGCCGGCGATCATGATGGCGGTCAGGAGCACGCCCATCTCGCGCAGTACGAGGATGCCGACGAGATCGACGGTGAATATCTCCGCGCCGAAATAGCGAAGCTGGAAGGCGCCCTGCTGTGCGACGATGGCGCCGACGATCGACGACATCAGCACCACGACGGGGATGGCGCCGACGCCCATCCGGTCCATCTGGTTGACGATCGCGGCGATGTTCACGCCGTGGCCGCGCCCGAGTTTCATCTGCGGGCCACGGAGGGTGGCGCCGAGGAGGTTCATGCTCATGAGGAAATCGTCGCGGATGCCGTACATGGTGCGACCGACAGCCTCGAAGAATGCAAGGATGCCGAGCCCGCCAGCCGGTGCCGGCGCCGCGTCGTTCTCGTTGGCCGCCTCGTGGACGGCCGACAGCAGCGTCGATACGGCCTCCGACGCTCCCGCGATCTTGATTTCCATCCCGCGCGCGGCGCAAGCGGCGAGAAACCGCTCCACGATCCAGGCGCCGGCGGTATCCATCTTCTCGACACCGGAAAGGTCAAGCTTGATCCGATTGCCGTCCTTCGCCGTCTCCAGTTCGCGCAATTGCGAATCAAGCTCGGCGACCGTGCGCGTGGTCCACACGCCGGAAAGCGTCACCTTGCGAGCGTCGTCCTCATCCGACACGGCGACCTGCGGCCGGCCTTCCTCGCCGACATCAGCAGCGCCGCCGCTTTTTCTTGACGTATTGCCGAACATGCAACCGGTCTTAGATCAACCAAAGGCCAAAGGAAATCAATTCTCCCGGCCAGAGGGACGCTGTCCGTCGAAGCCCCGCGATGTGTGTGGAGATGGCCACTATCGGGCCTCACCCGGCACGGACCTCACGGAACCAACCGCCAGTCGGAACTGCTGCTGCTCATCGCAAGGATCGGGGCCAGCCCAGATAGCGGGGGCGCGACACCGCCGGTCGATCCGGCGCAATTGTCCCGTGATCATTAGCAAAATGGCAATCCGGACCGCTTATGCATGCAGGCTGCAACAGCGGGACGCAGCGGTCAGACATGCTCGACGACAGCATCGGCCAATCTCGGGCGGTCTATCGAAGCCGCGAGCTTTCGGCGGCTATCTCCACG
>JBQCFA010000139.1:0-5486 GCA_051959695.1 Rhizobiaceae bacterium | reverse complement strand
CATCGATTGCGGGATGACGTGCTCGATCTCGCGCAGGCCGACCAGCTTCCGCGACCTCTCGGCGTCGATCTCCGGCACGGCGCGCATGAGCGCCTGCGTGTAGGGATGGCCAGGATGGCGGAATACATGCTGGACGGAGCCCGCCTCGACGATCTCACCGTGGTAGATCACCACCACCTCGTCGGCCATGTTGGCGACGACACCGAGATCGTGCGTGATGAGCAGCATCGACATGCCGAGCCGCTTCTGCAAGTCCCTCAAAAGGCCGAGCACCTGCGCCTGAACCGTGACGTCGAGCGCCGTCGTCGGCTCGTCCGCGATCAGGAGAGCGGGATGGCAGATCAGCGCCATGGCGATCATGGCACGCTGGCGCATGCCGCCCGAGAGCTCCATCGAGTACATGTCGTAGGCTCGATGCGGGTCGGCAAATCCGACGAGTTTCAGCATGTCCTCTGTCATGGTGCGGGCCTGGCGGCCGTCCAGGTTGCGGTGCAGCGTCAGCGCCTCCTCGACCTGGTTGCCGATCGTGTGAAGCGGCGACAGCGACGTCATCGGCTCCTGGAAGATCATGGCGATGCGGCCACCGCGAAGAGCTTGCATGTCGGCGCCGTTCATGTCGAGCGCCGCGATGTCGACAGGCGTGCCTCCGCAGGCCTCGTCGCGGAACAGGATGCGGCCGCCGGTGATCCTGGCGACGCGGGGCAGGATGCCGAGTATGGACTGCGCGATGATCGACTTGCCGGAGCCGGATTCGCCGACCAGCGCCACCGTCTTGCCGGCGGGCACACGGAAGCTCGCGCCTCTGACCACCTCGAGCCCGGAACGCTCGATAGTGATCGAGATACGCAAATCCTCCACCCTCAAGAGATCGGGCAGGCCCGCCACCATTGCGCTTCTCCAGGGCACGCCGCGATCGGGAACCCCCCGCCGGCCGGATCATGCTTTCTGCCGAGGATGTTATGTGCCCGCAAGCATCAGGGCAAATGCATTCGCCAATTCATATCCACGCCAGCCCTTGCCCATCCAAGCCGAGCACCGCGTCGTGCGGAACGGCGAGCGCCAACGCTTCCTCCCGGGTCAGGCCGGCCAGCATTGCTGCCATGACCCTTATGTTACCCGCATGCGACACCACGATCGCCGGCCGTTCCGGATCGAGGCCAGCGACGAAACCTTCCATGGCGCGCGCCAGATCGGCGTAGCTGCCACCCCCGTGCAGGTCGAAATTCCAGCGATCCGCCTTGCGCAGCCGCCGTTCGGCGGGAAAGCGGGCCTTGACCTCGAGCGTCGTCAGGCCCTCCCAGTCGCCGAAGGACGCTTCGGCAAGGCGCGTGTCCGTCTTGATCAAGTCCCTTTCGATCCCCATCTCGGCGGCGACCGCGTCGATCGTCTCGCGTGCCCGCTTCAACGGTGAGGTGTAGGCCGCGATCCGCGACGGTTCGATACCGAGGCATTCGACATGGGCTTTCAGCCTGTCCCCGTTCTCCGCCGCCTGGCGCCTTCCGGAGGCGCTCAGGGAATGATCGGTCCGTCCCTGGAAGCGCCCCTCCGCGTTCCACCGGGTTTCGCCGTGCCGGATTGCGAAAAGCTGACGTTTGACCATATTTCCGGGATCGGAGCGACAAGAGCTTCAAGGGCGTATAAATGACGGTGCCCTATCCTGCTATTGGAATGAAGATGTATCTGCATTCGATCAAGGCCTTTTTCGCCGGCTTGATCTTCCTGATCGTTGCGGCGCCCATCGTCCTCACCGGCGCGGCTACGCCCGCGCTGGCGGCCAATCCTCTTCTCAACAAGGTCCAGGGGTCGTCTGGCGGCGAGCAGCCGGGGTCGCTGGATTCTTTCCTCGAAGACGCGCGGAAGGCCGGGTCGACCGTGATCGTGGTCAGGCCCGAGCAGCCGAAGACGACCGAGCGGCGGGAGCCGACCGGGATGTCGATTTCGAACACCACGCTCCTGCAGGCGCGCGCGAACATCTCGAAGATGTTCCACAATACCGCATTGTTCGTCACCGGGCTGCCCGCCATCCTGAAATCGGCAGGCTCGGACGGGTCGATGTTCTGGGTGGCGCAGGCGCTGGTGACGGCCGTCGGCGGGCTGATGCTGGGCACGCTGCTCTTCCGGGCGACGGCGCGCTGGGGCCGGGACCATTTCCGCTATGTCTACAATTCGAACGAGCGGCGACGTTCAGGCAAGCTGCAATACCTGCTCGGGCGGGCCGGATGGATGCTGCTCTCCACCGGGATCATGTTCGTCACCGCGGTGCTGGTCGCGGTGATCTTCGACACCGGCGAGGAGGCGGCGCGCAAGACGATCTTCATCATCGTCTCCACCTATGCCGGCTACAAGATTCTGCGCCATGTCATCCTCTACAATTTCCTCGCTCCGGATGTTCCGGCGCATCGCCTTATCAATCTTTCCGACAACGCCGCGCGCCGGCTCTATCGCGACTGGTCCGTGGTGTTGGGCGTTTCGGCATTCATCATCGGCGTATGCCGCTGGATCGAGGAACTGGGACTCAACAACGATGCGCAGCGGCTCGGCTTCATCATCGGCATGCTGGTATCCGCCGTCCTTTTCGGCGGGCTGGCGATCCGGCATCGCAACGAGCTCTATCAAATCCTGCTCGGCGAAGGCGATCCGGACAGGAAGCCGGCCTGGAGGCGAGTAGCTGCGCTTTCGGCCCTCCCTCTCATCCTGATCTACCTGGCGGCCGCATGGTTCGTCAGTTCCGTGCGGCTGTCGCTCGGATTCCCCGGCGGCTATCTGCTGGTCGGCGCGCCGATCATCGTTTTCGTCGCCGCGATCCTGGCCTATGGCGTCGCCATCTATCTTCTCGAGATCATCTACGAGGCGCGCGCGACGGCCTATCGCCGTGAGCAGATCCTGAAATCGCTGGCCGAGAATCGCGCCTGGCGACGGGCACAAGCTGCCAAGGAGATCGCCGCCAATCGCAGCGAGGACGAACAGGACCTGCTCGAGGACGGCGAGGAGATGAGTGTCCATACCCCGATCGAGAGGCCGAAGGACAGGCCGCGCGAGTTCAGGCCGGCCTTCAAGGACTTCTTCGAGAACGCCATACTGGCGGTCATCCTCGTGGTGTCGGCCGGAGGCCTGGCCCGGCTCTGGGGCGTCGACATGGGCGGCGAGTTCGGCCAGGCGCTGACTTCGACGCTCGACATCCTGCTCATACTGTTCCTGGCCACTTCGAGCTATCGCGCGATCAACAACTTCATCGACACCAAGATCATCGAGGAAGGCGGCAGTCTCGACGACCATCCGATCAATCCCGGCGAGGGCGAGGGCGAGGTCGGGCGCGGCCAGTCGCGGCTGGCGACGCTGCTGCCGGTGTTCCGCAACGTCATCATCTGCGCCATCGTGGCCCTCGCCTTCATCTTCGTGCTCTCCTATCTGGGCGTGAATGTCGGGCCGCTCTTCGCCGGCGCCGGGCTGGTCGGCATCGCCATCGGCTTCGGCGCGCAGACGCTGATCCGGGACATCTTCTCAGGCGCGTTCTTCCTGATCGACGACGCCTTCCGCAAGGGCGAATATGTCGAGATTGGGCAGGTGAAGGGCGTCGTGGAGAAGATCTCGATGCGGTCGTTCCAGCTCCGTCACCATCTCGGCGCGCTGCATACGGTGCCGTTCGGCGAGATCAAGCAGTTGACCAACTATTCGCGCGACTGGGTGATGATGAAGCTGCCGCTCAGGCTCACCTACGACACGGATGTCGAGAAGGTGCGCAAGCTCATCAAGAAGCTCGGCCAGCAATTGCTCGAGGACCCGGTGATCGGCCCGCTGTTCATGCAGCCTCTGAAGTCGCAGGGCGTCTATGCGATGGAGGATTCGGCGATGATCATCCGGGTCAAGTACATGACGCGGCCGGGCGACCAGTTCGTCACGCGCAAGGTGATCTACGCAGCCATCCGCGAGATATTCCAGAGGGAAGGCATCCATTTCGCGCATCGCGAGGTGACGGTCAGGCTCGCCGACGGCGTCCAGGCGGAGAACCTCACGCTGGAAGAGCGCGAAGCCATCGCCGGCTCGGTGCGATCCGTGATCGACGAGGAGGAAGCGAAGCGCAAGGCGCTTCCGAATTCGAGCAAGGCGGCAGCGAGCGCGCTTTGACCGCTTTCCCGACGGCCGCCGGAAGGACACTCCCCGCCCTCGACGTGACGAGCCGCTTTGGCGCCCACGCACCAGACAGTGTCGCGCTGGAGGCATGGCGGGCCGCGACGGATGGCGGCGTCCAGGCCGAGATCCGAAAAGCCAACCGCAAGAGAATCTCGCCGGCGCAGCGCGGCCCTCTCGACGTCACTGTCGAGGGACTGCGGTTCCGCGCCTATCCGGCCGAGAACCGCTGCGACCGCATCCTGGTCGGACGGGGGGCGCTGCCTGAGGCGCGGGAACACGAACTGCTGGCGCCCTTCCTCCCGCGCGACGGCGTCTTCGTCGACATCGGCGCGAATGTCGGCACCTACGCCTTGTGGGCGGCGCGCCGTGTCGGCCTGGGAGGCCGGGTGATCGCGCTCGAACCGCATCCGCGCACCTTCGCCAAGCTGGAATACAACCGCGCCGCAAACGACGCGGAAAACCTTCGCTGCCTGAACCTCGCCGCGGGGCCGCAAGCCGGGACGGCCAGGCTCGGTTTCGACGGCGGAGGCAATGTCGGCGGCGCCTCGTTGCTTGACGCAGGAACGGCGGGTGGCGGCATCGATATCACGGTCGCCGTCCGGCCGCTCGCCGACATCCTGGCGCAAGAGGGCGTTCGCCATATCGACGCCGCCAAGGTCGATGTCGAAGGCTACGAGGACCGGGCGCTGCTCCCCTACTTCGATCACGCGCACAAGGAGCGCTGGCCGCGCACAGTCATGATCGAGACCGTGCTTCGGGATCGCTGGGAGCGCGATTGCCTGGCCGAACTTACCGGGCACGGCTATGAACGCGCTGCGGAAACAGCGGAGAACGCGATCCTGCACCTCGCGCGGTAACAATCATCCCCTGGATCAGGTTAGGGTGCGCTGACCTCGTCGGCGCTAGGTCCTGCCGTAAAATGTCTCTCCCACGACAAAGCCGTCGAGACCCGTGCCGCGCGCATAGCGGACGAGATCGGAGAGTCGGTTGATGAAGCCCTTGCCGTTGAAGTTGAGCGAGGTGTTGCAGAGCACGCCGTAGCCCGTCCGTGCGCGGAAAGCGTCGAGCAGAGCATACATTTCGACGTTCTGGCCGCGAGTGACCGTTTGCACGCGCGCGGTTCCGTCCACATGCGTTACGGCCTGGAGCGCATCCGTCTTCGCCCTCTGGAAATAAAGCATATGCGGGCTCGGGCCGTTATGATGATAGAGGCGGTCGAGTTCCTCCTCCATCAGGATCGGCGCGATCGGCCGGAAACCTTCCCTTTTCTTGATGCGGTTCAACCGGGCATGCGTTTCCTTTGTGAAAGGAGCAGCGATGAGAGAACGGTTGCCGAGCGCGCGCGGGCCGATCTC
>JBQCFA010000138.1:0-5170 GCA_051959695.1 Rhizobiaceae bacterium | reverse complement strand
GGTCTGGTGGCGCAGCTGCGCCGGGTCCTGCCAGGTGGTGATGGCGTGCATGTCGACGATGCAATAGAGGCAGTCGAACTGGTCCTGCAGCTTCACCCAGTTGCGGATGGCGCCGAGATAGTTGCCGAGATGCAGGTTGCCGGTCGGCTGGACGCCGGAAAAGACCAGGGGCTGGAAGGACAGCGATCATTCCTCGTGGCTTGTGGAGGGCCGTTTCGCGCGCGGCGAAATTCCTGGACGGGCGCGCTTATGGACGATGGCGAGGCCCTCGACAAGAGGGAAACAACGTCGATCCGTTCCATGAACGTCTGGGCCGGCGGTCGCCTGCCACGGGGCCGAGCGGCTCTATTCCGCCGGCTTCTTCCTGCCGCGCTCCAGATTGCGACGGATCATGCCGAAGTCGGCGCCGCCGATCACGAAGGCGAGGCCGAAATAGATCACCATGGCGAAGGCGATCAGAAGCGCCAGCGCCGAGGCCTGCGTAAGGAGAGGTGATTGAGGCGTCAGCCATGGCGCCATCAATTGCGTGCCATAACAGAGCGCTGCCGCCATGACCCCCGCCGCGACGACCAGGCGCGGGACGCGCCGGACCAGTCCCTCGTCGCGCGCCCAATGGCCCCGGCGGATCAGCGTGACGAGGAGCAGCATCGCGTTCAGCCAGCCGGCCGTGGCCTCCGCGGTGGCGATGCCGGCCTCATGGATGATCGGGAAAAGGGTGAGCGCCAGCGCCACGTTGACGACGACCGAGACGGCGGCGAAGCGCATCGGCGTCTTCGTGTCCTCGCGCGCGAAGAAGCCCGGCGTGAAGGCCTGGATCATGACGAAGCGGGCAGGCCGAGGCCGAACACGGCGAGCGCGGCGGCCACCGAATGGGTGGTGTCCACCGAGAAGGCGCCGCGCTCATAGAGCACCCTGACGATATCCTTGGACATGACCAGCAACGCGCCGGCGGCCGGCAGGGTCAGGAACAGCGCGAACTCGACGGAGCGGTTCTGCAGATTTCCCGCCTCGACCATATGCCCGGACTTCAGGGCGCGCGCCAGTTCGGGCAGCAGCACCACGCCGACGGCGATGCCGACGACGCCGAGGGGCAACTGGTAGACCCTGTCGGCATACTGAAGCACCGAGATGGCGCCGGGCCTCGAAGAGGCGATCATCTGGCCGATGACGAGGTTGATCTGCGTGATGCCGCCGGTCACCGCCGCCGGCAGAGCCAATGCCAGCAGCCGCCAGACGGCCGGCGTCATGCGCGGCCGCCGCAGGCGTATGGCGATGCCGTTTCGACGCACCGCCACCGTCACGATGGCGAGCTGGACGACGCCGGCGGCGAGCACGCCCCAAGCCATCAAATGGCCGGCGGCGCGGCGGTCGACGCCGTTGTAGAGCGCATAGGCGAGCACCCCGATCAGGATGAAGTTGAGGAACACCGGCGCGATCGCGGCGGCAAAATATTTGTGCAGCGAGTTGAGGATGCCGCTCATCATGGCGGTCAGCGACATCGACATCAGGTAGGGGAACATGATGACCGACAGCGCGGTCGTCAGCGCCGCCTTGTCGTCGGAAAAGCCGGGCGCGATGATGGTGCGCACCAGGAGCGGCATGGCCAGTTCCATCAGGATGGTCAGGCCGAGAAGGATCGTGAAGAGGATGCCGAAGACCTCCTCGGAAAAGCGCCGCGCGCCCTCGGGCCCGTTGGCCTCGATCTCCTTGGAGAAGAGCGGCACGAAGGCGGCGTTGAAAGCGCCCTCGGCGAACAGCCGCCGGAAGAGGTTGGGGAAGCGGAACGCGGCGTAGAAGGCGTCGGCGACCGGCCCGGCGCCAAGCACCGCCGCCATCATCGCCTCGCGCGAGAAGCCGAGGATGCGGCTCGCCAGCGTGGCGCCCCCGACGGTCGCGAATTTCTTGACGAGGCTTACCGACGACATGGTCGTCGCCGCGGGAATGTCAGAACCGGCCATTCGCTTGGAAATCTCATTCTGCCGCGGCCCGCGCCCTGACCGTGCGGGCATGGACGCCCTCGTTGAGGATTTCGACGAGCCCCGCGCGTATCCTGGCCTGGCGCGTCGGGTTCTCGATCTTCTGGCCGGTCAGGTCGGTGACATAGAAGGTGTCGATGACCTTTTCGCCGAAGGTGGTGATGTGGGCGGAGGCGATGTCGAGCGAGAGGTCGGAAAGCGCCCCGGTGATTTCCGAAAGCAGGCCCGGCCGATCGAGCCCCTCGACCTCGATGACCGAGAACCGGTTGGACAGCGCATTGCGTATGTCCACGCGCGGATCGATGCGGAAGGCCTTGGCGCCGCGTTTCGGTCGCGCCCGGCTTTCGATCATCGCGGGCAGCCAGGTCTTGCCGGAAAGCACGTCCTCGATGAGCTTGCCGACGCGGCGGGCGCGGCGCGACTCGTCCTCGTCATGGTCGAACTCGCGCGAGATCAGGATCGAATCGAGCGCGCGACCGTCGGAGGTCGTGAATATCTGGGCGTCGACGATGTTGCCGCCAGCGCCGGCGCAAGCCCCGGCGATGACCGAAAGGAGGCGCGGGTGGTCGGGCGCCAGCACCGTGATCTCGGTCACGGCCTCGAACTGGTGCAAGGTGACCATCGTCGCCAGCGGCCGTTTCGCGACGTCGGCCTCGCGGATGAATTCGGCATGCCGCTTCTGGTTCTCCAGATCGACGGTCAGGAGATAATTGTCGTAGGGAAGCGCCAGATAGCGCGTGCGCTCCGCCTCCGGCCAGTCGGCCAGCGCGGCGGCCAGCACCGTGCGCGCCTCGGCGGCGCGCTTTGCGCGCGGAACCTCGGAGAAGCCGCCCGTCAGAAGCAGCTCGGTCTCGAAATAGAGGGTGCGCAGGAGTTGCCCCTTCCAGCCGTTCCAGACGCCAGGTCCGACGCCGCGGATGTCGCAGACCGTGATGACCAGCAGCATCTTCAGCCGCTCGACCGACTGCACGATCGCGGCGAAATCCTCGATCGTCTTGCGGTCGTTCAGGTCGCGCGTCTGCGCCGTCATCGACATGGTCAGGTGCTGTTCGACGAGCCAGGCGACCGTTTCCGTGTCGGCGGGCGAAAGCCCCATATGCGGGCACACGCGCCTGACGATGCGGGCGCCGGCGATCGAATGGTCTTCCGGCCGCCCCTTGGCGATGTCGTGGAACAGAAGCGCGACATAGAGAAGCTCGCGATGCGCCTTCATGCCCCGCATCAGCTGATCCGTCAGCGGATGCAGCTTGACCGCCTCGCCATGCTCGATCTCCGACAGCACGCCGATGCAGCGCAGCAGATGCTCGTCGACCGTGTAGTGGTGGTACATTGAGAACTGCATCATCGCGACGATCTTGCCGAAATCGGGGATGAGCTTGCCGAGCAGGCCGGCCTCGTTCATGCGCCGCAGGTTGAGTTCGGGATTCCGTTCCGAAGTCAGGACGTCCATGAACAGCCGATTGGCCTCGACGTCGCGCCGCAGGCTGCGCGTGACGAGCCCGAGCGAGCGGGTGACGAGCTGCATGGCGTCCGGATGGAACTCCAGCCCGTGGCGGTCGGCCAGCCAGAACAGCCGGACCAGATTGACCGGATCGCGCTCGAACACGGCATCGTCGACCACGTTGATGCGGTGGTTGTCGACGACGAAGTCGCTGGTGCCGGCGATCTTGCGCTTGCGGCGCGAGAAGTTGAGGAACAGCCGGTTGAAGCCCGGTACCTGCTTGGCCTGCTCCTCCTCCAGCGCGGCGCAGAAGATGCGGGTGAGGTCGCCGACATCCTTGGCGACCAGGAAGTAGTGCTTCATGAAGCGCTCGACCGCCGAGAGACCGGGATGGCTGGTGTAGCCAAGGCGTTCGGCGATGTCGCGCTGGATGTCGAAATGAAGCCGCTCCTCGGCGCGTCCGGTCAGGAAATGCATGTGGCAGCGCACGGCCCAGAGGAAATCGTCGGCCTTGCGGAATTTCAGATATTCCTCGCGCGTGAAGACGCCCTTGCCGACGAGATCTCCACCGTCGCGGACGCGGTAGTAATATTTGGCGATCCAGAACAGGGTCTGGAGGTCGCGAAGCCCGCCCTTGCCGTCCTTCACGTTGGGCTCGACGAGGTAGCGCGATTCGCCCGCCTTGTGATGGCGGGCATCGCGCTCGGCGAGCTTGGCCTGGATGTATTCCTGGCCTGTGTCGCGCACGACTTCCCGGTCGAAGCGGCGCACCAGATCGTCATAGAGAGGCTCCGCCCCCCAGATGAAGCGCGCCTCGAGCACCGCCGTGCATATCGTCACGTCGGAACGCGAAAGACGCACGCATTCGTCAATGTTACGGGTGGCGTGACCGACCTTCAGGCCCATGTCCCAAAGGACATAGAGCATGTATTCGACGACCTGCTCGCCCCAGGGCGTCTGCTTGTAGGGCAGGAGGAAGAGCAGGTCGATGTCGGAGCCCGGCGCCAGCGTGCCGCGGCCGTAACCGCCGACGGCGACGACCGCCATCCGCTCGGCGGCGGAAGGGTTGCTCGACGGGTAGATGCGACTGGACGCGAAATCGTAGAGCGCGCGCACGATCTCGTCCATGAGATAGGACAGCCGTGTGGCGCATGCCGTACCGCCGCCATCGGCGAGCAGCATCTCCTCAGCCTTGAGCCTGCCGGCGGCGAGCCGCCCCTTGAGCAGGCCCACGACCGCCTGCCGCAATTCCGGCGTGGAGGCGCCCGCGCCCGTCTCCGGGGCAAGCAGGGCAAGATCGCGGCGAAGCGCGTCGCCATCGATCATTTCGTCGAGCTTCAGCGCAATCTTCGCCATTTCCGCTTCGGCATGTCCTTTTCGGGCGCGGTCTATAGCGCGAAAAGACGGCGATGGATACGGGGTCCGGGGAAAGCGGAGCGGTTGGGCGTCAAGGCCCCGCGGGGCGCAGCCTTTCCGTCGCTGCCCGCCCGCGGCTTTACGCCATCGCAATCTTATTCTCCCAGAATGCAGCAGGCAAAATGGGGTTTGGGATGGCGCTGGCGGCCGAAAGCGACAACATCGCGCAAGGGAACGGCTTTGGCCGATTCGTCGTTCGGCATTCCGTCATTTGCGCCTGGGCGGCGATGTCGCTGTTCTTCGCGCTCTGCCATCTTGCCGGCTATTCGCCATCCGGCGATCTCGACGACCTCCTCAAGCAGGTCGAGATCAGGCACTTCCTGGAAACGGGATCCTG
>JBQCFA010000137.1:0-4138 GCA_051959695.1 Rhizobiaceae bacterium | reverse complement strand
TCTTCGGCCTCTACATCGCCTTCACCGACTGGAACCTCGCCTCGCTCGAGGGGCGGCGCTTCAACGGCGTCGCAAACCTCGTGCACATGTGGCACGACCCGTTCTACTGGAACGCCTTGTGGAACATGGTGCTCTATTCGGTCGCGGTGCTGTTCGAATACGCCGTCGCCTTCGGCCTGGCGATCCTGCTGAACAGTGAAATCCGCGGGCGTAAATTCTTCCGCGTCGCCTTCCTCCTGCCGCTCATGCTCTCGCCCGTGGCCGTCAGCTGGATGGTGGGGAAATCGATGCTCGAGGTGCGCTTCGGGCCGGTGGCGCGCCTGGCGCGCTGGCTCGGCTGGGAGACGCCGAGCTTCTTTTCCTCGCCCTGGCTGGCAAGGCTCTCCGTCGAGATGATGGACGCCTGGACCTTCATCCCGCTGATGATGATCATGCTCCTGGCGGGCCTTCAGGCGATGCCGAAGGATGTCACCGAGGCGGCCATGGTCGACGGCGCCAATCCGTGGCAGACCTTCTGGAAGATCATCTTCCCGATGACGTTGCCGGTGTCGATCACCGCCATCATCATCCGCATCATCTTCAAGCTGAAGCTCGCCGACATCATCATAACGGTCACCTCCGGCGGCCCCGGCGGGGCGACGGATTCGGTCACCAGCTTCATCTATCGCGAATATCGCGACCGCTCCAATGTCGGCTACGGCACGCTGCTCGCGATGGTCTATCTCGTGCTCATAGTGGTCTTCCTGACCGTGCTTCTCAACGTTCTCGGCCGATGGCTGCGCGGCTACGGCCAGGAAGAATCCTGATGGCGATCGATCCGGCCCTTGATCAGCCTGTCCTTGCGGACCGTGGAAGCGTGCGGGTCGGCCACATCCTGTCGCGGATACTCATCTACGGCATCCTCATATTGTGGGCGGCCATCTGCCTGTTCCCGATCTTCTGGACGATAACGACGTCCTTCAAGACCGCGCCGGACGTCATGAAGGGGCTGCTCATCCCGTATGTCGATTTCGCGCCGGCGCGCCTGGGTTGGCGTTCGCTCGGGCTGTCGCCGGATACGATCGGACAGGTGTCGACGGTCCGGGACGAATTCGTCAAGCGCTTCAGCAACAGCCTGGTGACGTCGGTATCGGCTTCCTTCCTGGCGCTGGTCATCGGCTCCATGGCCGCCTACGGCCTGAGCCGCTTCCAGTACAAGTTCGCGTGGATGCGCAACAAGGACATCGCGTTCTTCTTCCTGTCGCAGCTCATCCTGCCGCCGGTGGTGCTCGCGCTTCCCTTCCTCGTCCTCTACAAGGAGCTCGACCTGCTCGACACCACGACCGGCCTGGTCCTCCTCTACACGCTCATGGTGATGCCCATCGTCGTCTGGATCATGCGCGACCAGTTCCGCGCGATCCCCGTGGAACTCGAGGAAGCGGCGCTGGTCGACGGGCTTTCCATCTGGGGCGCTTTCCTGCGCATCATCGTGCCGATCGCGTTGCCGGGCATGGTCGCGTCGTTCATCCTGGCGCTGATGCTGTGCTGGAACGAGTATTTCTTCGCCTCGCTCCTGACCGGCGCGGATGCCAAGACCTTGCCGGTCATGGTCGCCAGCCAGACCGGCTCGCAGGGCATCAACTGGTGGGCCATGGCGGCTCTCTCGACCGCGGCCATCGCGCCGCTGGTCATCGTCGGCGTTCTCCTGGAGCGCTATATCGTCAAGGGCTTGTCGACCGGCGCTGTGAAGTAGATTCAAGCCGTCCAGGCGTCGCGCATCTCGCCTGCGGTCATCGCGGTACGTCCGGCGGCGTCGAGTACCGCCGTCACCGCCTTGACCAGCTCGGCGTTCGACGCCGCCGTCGAACCGTCCGGCAGGAAAAGATTGTTCTCGAAGCCGACGCGCGCATGGCCGCCGAGCAGGGCGGCCGTGGAAACGCAGGCAGTCTCGTCGCGGCCGAAGGCGCACACCATCCATGGTCCAAAGCGCGGCTGGTCCGGCGCGAGGAAGGGCAGGAGGTCCGCCGGCGCGGATTGCTGGGTCTTCGTATAGCGGCCGAGCACGTAGAGCACCGGGACGTTCTCCCAGGGCAGGGCGCCCTTGTGACGCAGGGCCTCGAGCCTGGCCGCGTCCGCCGTGTCGTAGAGGATGATCTGCGGCATCACCTTCTCGCGCGACAGCCAGGCAAGGAAGTCGGCGAACACCTCCTCGCCGCCGCCATCGCCGAGATATTCGCGCAGCGCCAGCGATACGGCCTCCGGCCGCGTTTCGCGGACGACGCGCATCTGTTCTTCCGGCTGGTACAGGCCGAGCGCCTCGCTGGTGATCTGGACGACTAGGCGGTCGCCGACGGCTTCGCGGATCGCCGCCGTCGCGACCCGATAGGCCTCCGCGTCGAGCAAATGGCTGCCATCGGGCTTGCGCACATGGACATGGATCATCGCCGCGCCGGCATCCAGGCATTCGGCCGCGGTCGACGCCAGTTCGGCATGCGTCAGCGGCAGCGCCGGATGATCGGCCTTTGTCCTGCGCCCGCCGTTCGGCGCGACGGCGATGGCGACGCTCCTGTTCCTGCCTGTCGTTTCCATGTCGCGCCTGTTGCCTGTCGTCGTCGCCATGCCTATTCCTTCTCCCATGACACATCCCGTTCCGATTTTCGACGGCCACAACGACGTTCTGCTGCGCCTCATGCATAAGGGCGACCACGCGGCCGGCGCCAAGGCCTTTCTCGACGGCACGGAAAAGGGGCATCTCGACCTGCCGCGCGCGCGGGCCGGCGGCTTCACCGGCGGCCTCTTCGCGGTCTTCTGCCCGCCGATCGAGGGTGGCCCCGGCAACCAACAGCTGATGAAGGAAAGCCGCTACGACATCCCGCTGCCGCCGGACCTCGCGCTGACCGACGCGCAGCAGGCGGCCGTCGCCATGATTGCCGGGCTTTTCCGCATCGAGAAGGCGTCGAAGGGCCGGGTCAGGATTTGCCGCAATGCCGCCGACATCGACCATGCAGGTGAGGCGGATGCGCTCGCCGCGGTGCTCCATATCGAGGGCGCGGAGCCGATCGACGCGGATTTCCGCATGCTCGACATCCTCTACCAGGCGGGACTGCGTTCGATCGGACCGGTATGGAGCCGCTCGAACATCTTCGGCCACGGCGTGCCGTTTCGCTTCCCGAGCACGCCGGACACCGGCCCCGGCCTCACCGATGCGGGCAAGGCGCTGGTCAGGGCCTGCAACGAATTGAAGGTGCTGATCGATCTTTCGCACCTCAACGAAAAAGGCTTCTGGGACGTGGCGAAGCTCTCCGATGCGCCGCTCGTCGCCAGCCATTCGAACGCGCATGCCGTGTCGCCGCATTCACGGAACCTCACCGACGACCAGCTTCGCGCCATCCGCGACTCCGGCGGCCTGGTCGGAGTCAACTACGCAACCAGCTTCCTGCGCGAGGACGGCCGCATGAACGCCGATACACCGCTGGAGCAGATGGTGCGTCATGCCGATCATCTGATCGGCATCCTCGGCGTCGACGGCGTCGGCCTCGGCTCCGATTTCGACGGGGCGGTCATTCCGGCGGAAATCGGCGATGTCGCCGGGCTGCCGAAGCTGGTCGCAGCCTTCCGGGCCGCGGGCTATGACGAGGAGACGATCCGGAAGATCTGCCGCGACAATTGGGTGAGCGTGCTCCGGCGGACATGGGGCGGATAGCGAGAAGCCGACAGCGACGGGCCTTGCATCCGCGATAACTGCCCGCCGCTGCGCTTGGGGCAGGCTTCCGGGATGACGTGCATTGGCGGGCCGGCCGCGCGGAAACGTGGACAGGCTGGCGGGTGTCGAGACGCGAAGCCCTTGCGCCGGCGGCCTTCCCGCATTTTTTCAGCCCCATTTTCTCCACGCCTCCTTCGCCTCATCCATAATCCCCGCCAGTTCCTCCCGCCGGGACACCGATCATGACGGTGATTGCGTGGGGAGGGACCGGCGCCTCCGATGGGCCGCTAGCGTGGCGGGCCGTCCGGGGAGGTTCTGCCGAAAGGTTTTCCCTGGGGGCACTAGGACCCCTGCGTGCCGGACAGAGGCACACAGACCCCGCCGGGATCGCAGGCCGGGCCGCTGCAACAGATCGCGGCGGCAGGGTCGGCGAGACAGGCGGGGAGCAGTGAAACA